>JBBQIY010000104.1:0-6953 GCA_038325415.1 Kiritimatiellia bacterium | reverse complement strand
ATGGACACGTGGTTACGGTTCATCTTGACGAGCCGTTCAATTCGATCCAACGTGGCGGAGAGCCAGACGGGGTCATCGCCGGGCAGTACGCATTGGTGGTAGGAAAGGCCGTGTGATTCAATGTTGGCTTCGTCGCAGACGAATAGCCCGATTTGGTCGCAGAGTTCGTACCAAAGCGGATGGTTGGGGTAGTGGCTGGAGCGTACGGCATTGAAATAGGCGGCTTTCATCAGGCAGATGTCAGCGAACATGCTTTCGCGCGTGATCGCTCGACCGCGGTGCGGGTCGTGCTCGTGGCGGTTCACGCCCTTGAGTTTTACAGGGACGTTGTTGAAGGTGAAAACGCCTTCGCGAAGTTCGATTGTGCGGAAGCCAGTTCGGAAATGGCGAATATCGTGGATGCCCGTCGCATCGCGCAACACGAGCGTGGCGGTGTAGAGACACGGATACTCGGGCGTCCACGGCTCGGGGTCATCAACGATCACGCCTTGTGGCAGGGTGGAGACTCTGCCACGACAGTGGAGCTCGACAGTACCGTCGCGCGCTTCTTCGCTCAAGACGACCCCTGCCGAGATGATCCCAGTGGCGAGGTCGGCTTTGATGCAGGCGTCGGCAATGTGTTTTGGAGCTACCGAATAGAGGAAGACGTCGCGAAAGATTCCGCTCAGACGCCAGAAGTCTTGGTCTTCGAGGTAGCTGGCACTGGAGTATTTGCAGACTTCGAGGGCGAGAAGGTTTTCTCCGAGGAGAAGACTGGCTGTGAGGTCGAATTCGGCGACGCCCATGGAGTCTTCGCTGTAGCCGATGAAGGTTCCGTTACACCAGACGGCGAGGGCGGTCTGGACGCCGCCGAAGTGGAGGCGAATAAGGCGACCCTGCCAATTTTGCGGAACGACGAAGGTGCGTCGGAGGCAGGCGGTAGGATTGGGCTCTTTAGCGGTGGTCCACTCGTCGGGAACGGGGGAAGAAATGCGTGGTGGGTCTGGTTTGAACGGGTAGGTGTAGTTCGTATAGATTGGAGTACCGAAGCCGATACACTCCCAGTTGGCGGGAAGGTTGATCGTTTGCCAGACGGCATCGTCGAAGGCGGGGCTGGCGAAGTCCGGTGAAACGTGCGAGGGGTCAGGATGCCATTCGAAGCGCCACGCGTCGTTGATGCACATGCGCCAGTCATCGACATCGTAGAGGAACGCGACATCGTCGATGGCCTGTTTAGCAGAGGGCCACGAATGAGCCCGCGCGGGAAGTTTATTGATGGCGAAAGCGGAGGGCTCTTCGAGGAGTTGTCGGATATCCATAGCACAGATTATACAGAATGTGAACGAGGAGGTGAAGCAATTATGTTTTCGACTTATGGCCTTGACAAAGTTTGCGACAAAGTTTATTTCATTAAAAAAGCACCCAAAAATATCGGACTAAAAAAACGGCACACTGCCGAAGCAGCGTGCCGTTTTCGAGGTTTGGAAGCGAGATTTACTTGGCGTAAACCTTGCGCTTGCGGTAGGTCGTGTGGAGGAGCTCTTCAGCCTTGTGGCTACCTGGTTTGCCCAGATAGTCATTGTAGACTGCCTGAACCTGTGGGTTCAGGTGAGACATCCGCTGGACGCTCTTCTCGTCGTCGGTGTAGATACCCGCCGTGCGGAGCGCACGGATTTCATCCGTTGCGCCAGTGGGCTGTCCGCCACCGCCGATGCAACCGCCCCGGCATGCCATGACTTCGATGAAGTCGTAGCGTGGCTTCTTGCCTTCTTTGATGTCGGCGCGGATTGAATTCAGAACTTGCTCGACGTTGCCCATTTGGTGGGCGACGGCGATTTTTACCTTCGTACCCTTGATGTCGATTTCCGCTTCCTTCACGCCCTCCATGCCACGGACGCAGTCGAAGTTGATCGACGGCGGTTGTGCATCGCCCGTAATCAGGCAATAGGCGGTACGAAGGGCCGCTTCCATGACGCCACCTGTGACACCGAAGATTGTTCCAGCACCTGAGTAGGAGCCGAGCAGCTCGTCGGCAGACTCTTCTGGCAGGTTGACAAAGTCAATGCCGGCGCTCTTGATCATACGAGCAAGCTCGCGTGTCGTCAGCACGAGATCGGTATCCTGAGTCCCCGTAGCGGACATATCATCGTTACGCGAAATTTCGAATTTCTTTGCGGTGCAAGGCATGATCGACGTCATGTGGATCTTCGCGGGATCGACCCCGTTCTTTTCAGCCCAGTAGGACTTCGCCAACGCGCTGAGCATTTGCTGGGGCGATTTGGCCGACGAGAAGTTCTGCGTGAAGTCGGAGGCGTACTTCTCCATCCAATCCGTCCATGCCGGACAGCAGGATGTGATCAGCGGCAGTTTGCCGCCGGTCGTGAAGCGCTTGATGAACTCCGTGCCTTCCTCCATGATCGTCACGTCGGCACTGTAGTTTGTATCAAAAATCTTTTTGAATCCAAGACGACGAAGGGCTGCGTAGACCTGACCTGTCATTAAGACACCCGGCTTGAGACCAAACGCCTCACCAATCGCGACACGAACGGCCGGAGCGATCTGCACCACGCAGACCTTTTCGGGGTTCTGAAGTGCTGTCCAGGCCTTGGCTGTCTCGTCGTTTTCGTAGATCGCGCCTACGGGGCAATGTGCGGAGCACTGTCCGCATTTGATGCACGGTGACCCGGCAAGCGAAACGCCTGCAGCGGGAATCATGCGGGTATTCTCGCCACGTCCGATGAACTCGAGAGCCCAAACATTTTGCATGTTCTGGCAGACATCGACGCACCGACCGCACTTGATGCACTTTTCTTGATTGAGTACAAGCGATCCAGTCGAGTTGTCGATGGGCATTTTAAGAACTTCGCGTGGGTACGGATTGTCGCGTACACCGAAGTCAGCGGCAATCTTCTGCAGTTCGCAGTTCCCAGAGCGTGGGCACTGCAAGCAGTCGTTGGGGTGATTGGCGAGAATGAGTTCCAGTACCGTGAGGCGGACTTTCACGATGTCGGCATCGTGAGTGGTTATTTTCATGCCTGGCGCAACGTCGGTGCAGCAGGCACGCAAGAGCTTTGGCGAACCCGCATTGCGTACGACACAGATTCCACAGGAGGCACCGGCCTTGAGGTCGGGGTGGTAACAGAGTGTCGGAATCTTGATGTGAATGAGTTTGGCAGCATTCAGAATGGTTGTTCCCTGGGGAACTTCCACAGGGATGCCGTTGATTTCCAGTTTGATCATGTTTGACATTATTAAAGAACCTTTCAAATTAACTGCGGGTGATGGCATCGAACTTGCACTTATCATAGCAGACGCCGCACTTGATGCACTTCGCCTGGTCGATGACATGCAGCTTCTTGACCGCACCGGTGATGGCCGTGACGGGGCAGTTGCGGGCACACACGGTGCAACCCACGCATTTATCCTCGTGGATGAAGAACTGCAACAACTTTTTGCATTTGCTCGCGCGACACTTTTTCTCGTTGATGTGTTCTAAATATTCATCCATGAAGTAACGTAGACTTGATTGCACTGGATTAGAGGCCGTCTGACCCAGTCCGCATAGGGATGCGCGTGCCATCGCCTCGCTGATCGTTTTCATGTTCTCGATGTCCTTGAGCTGACCACGGCCCTCGCAGATCTTGCTGAGGTAGTTCAAGAGCTTGCGGCCGCCAATGCGGCACGGTGCGCACTTACCGCAGGATTCATCGACGGTGAAGTCGAGGTAGAACTTCGCGATATCGACAATGCAGTCGGTATCATCCATCACGATCAGACCGCCCGAACCCATGATCGAGCCGATCTTCGCGAGGCTGGCGTAATCGATGGGCAGGTCGAGGAACTGGGGTGGAATGATACCGCCGGAAGGGCCACCGGTCTGTGCTGCTTTGAACGTGCGACCCTCGCGGATGCCACCGCCGATTTCAAAGATAATTTCGCGTAACGTCGTTCCCATGGGGACTTCAATGAGCCCCGTGTTGTTGACCTTGCCCGTGAGCGCGAACACCTTGGTGCCCTTGCTGTCGGCCGTACCGATCTTGTTAAACCAGTCCGCACCCTTTTGGAGGATGACGGGAATGTTTGCCAGTGTCTCAACGTTATTGATGACGGTCGGGCAATCCCAGAGACCCTTGACGGCAGGGAACGGAGGACGAGGACGCGGCATGCCACGGTTGCCCTCAATGGAAGCCAGCAGGGCCGTTTCCTCACCACAGACGAATGCACCCGCACCGAAACGCATTTCGATATCAAAGTCAAATCCGCTTCCCAGAATATCGGTTCCGAGAAGTCCATATTCGCGAGCGGCAGCAATGGCGGTCTCGAGCCGTGTAATGGCGAGAGGATATTCAGCACGAATATAGATGAAGCCTTTTGAAGCGCCGATCGCATAACCGCCAATGGCCATTGCCTCGAGAATCGAATGCGGGTCGCCCTCAAGCGTTGAGCGATCCATGTAGGCACCTGGATCACCTTCGTCGGCATTGCAGACCATGTACTTCTGGCCTTTGGGCTGTGCGGCTGCAAACGACCACTTGCGGCCCGTCGGGAAGCCAGCGCCACCGCGACCGCGGAGGCCAGACTTGGTGATCTCTTCGACGACCGCTTCCGGCGTCATCTCGAAGAGAGCTTTCTCCAACGACTTGTAGCCGTCGCGAGCGATGTAATCATCAATTTTGTCGGGATCAATTACGCCGCAGTTGCGGAGCACGATGCGGAATTGTTTCTGATAGAAATCAATTCCTTCGACATCTACCAGCGATTTACCTTGGTTGTGGTTATAGAGCAGACGGTCGACAACACGTCCTTTGATGATGTGCTCTTGAACGATCTCTTTGGCATCGCCTGGCGTCACGCAGACGTAAAATGTATTCTCAGGGAGGATCTTGACGATTGGACCCTTTTCACAGAAGCCCAGACAGCCGGTTCGGACAATCTGGGTGTCGTCCTTGAGGCCAGCCGCTGCAATTTCTTTTTTGAGGTTTTGGGTCAGTTCTATTCCATGACTCGAGTCACAGGCAGTTCCACCGCATACGAGTATATAGTGCTTAAAGGCCATTGTATTTCCCTTGATTATTGAACAATATCGATTGCCGGCTTATCGCAGATGTGGTTGTCGAGAAGATGTCCTCCGACCACATGCTTTTCGATGATTTCTTTCGCGACTTCGATCGTGACGTTGCCGTAGATTACTGTCGGCATGCCGGGAACCACAACCTCAACAGTTGGCTCCGAGTGGCAGAGTCCCATGCAACCCGTTTGGCGCACGAGGACGTTCGAGAGATTCTTTTCAGCGATCATATCGATGATCGTGCCGAACGTATCTTTCGCTCCGGCTGCGATGCCACAGGTTCCCATACCTACGACCATTTGGATGTTCTTGTTGTCAGAATCGCGAAGCGCAATCGTCTGTTTCTTCTCGTCGCGCAGTTTGCGAAGGTCGTCTAATGTAAGCTTGCTCATGTTAACTCCTTTAAGTGCGTTTTCGGCAATTTTCGCCGTGCGCCGCCGCGCGATAAAATTATAAATCGGATTCTTGATCTCTCAGGAAATCTCTTGCTAGGACGAGGTTGGAAGCATCGCAGAGGTCGCCAAGCGCCTCTTGAAGTTCGCTCCGGCAGATTGTGTAGGACTTGTCGGCACGTTTGCGGTTGAAACAGAGTTCGAAATCGCCATCGTAGTTCATCAACGTCAACAGAGTTCCAGGAAGGTCGCCCAAGGGCGGGGTATCAAAATGCTTGGCGTCGAAACTATACGAGAGGCAGGTGCCGAAACCCCGCTTGGATTCGAGTGAAAGACTTCCGCCTGTCGCTTCGACCATTTGGCGGAGGAGGGGAAGGCCAAGGCCCACACGACGTTTGTCGTGCTTGCCCGCCTCGGAGTAGAATGGATCCCAAACTCGCTTCAGCGTGTCTTCGTCCATGCCTTTTCCGTTGTCTCGTATAACCACCTTCACCGTCACTCCATTTTCCGCTAGCGATGCCTCGATACGCGAAGCGCCCGCCTCAATGGCGTTTTGCACGGTGTCCGCGAAACAGTCGCAGATCGTAGCATGCATTACGCCGCCCTTTCTTAGACCGCGACCGCAGCGCGGTACTTGGCAATGATGCCCTTAAGTTGGGATTTGAGGACCTTGCCATGAACTTCGCCGTTGACGACCAAGACCGGCGCCAGACCGCAACAGCCCAAGCAACGAACGGCTTCTATTGAAAATTCGCCGTCTGGCGTCGTGACGTTCAGGCCGACACCCAGTTCCTTTTCCATTTCCAGAATAATATCCTCGCCACCTCGCAGGTAACAGGCCGTTCCCATGCAGACTTGAATGACGTTTCGACCGCCCTTAACCAGCTTGAAGAAGTTGTAGAAGGTCACCACGCCGTAGATCTTTGCGAGCGGAACATCGAGAAGGTTTGCGATCTCGAAGGCGACCTCGCGGGGGATGTACCCATAAGTTTGCTGAACGCGGTGCAGCACCATGATCAGGTTGCCTGGCTTGCCTTTCCACTCTTGGATAAACGTCATTAGCTCAGGCGTAATCTCGACTCTCGCTACTTTTTTTTTGTCTGTGTCGCTCAAGGTTTTCCCCTCGGTTTTCATTGAAAATAACTTATACGTCCCTTTTTTTCCTTAGCGGACGTAAGGGGATTAGAGTATGCACTTTTTTTATCTAACACACAAGCCGAAAAATAGATTAAATTTTTTCGAGTGATTTGACATAGTAAATCGACAGTCAGGAAAAGCTTTGCCGCGAGCTTTGTTTGAAGAGAAGGAGAGAGGACCCAAATCGACCCGAGACGACCTGAGGGCTCCGGTTCGCCGGAGCCCTTCGACCGACATGAGTCGATTCGGGTTGTGGGGCGGCACGCTCCGCGCGTGCCGAATGCGGCTGGCCGGGACGGCCGAGCCCCACCTTGAAGAAGTAAACGCGGCGAGGACGCCGCGTCTACGGAAGGCGGGTCGATGTGTCGATTCGGGTC
>JBBQIY010000103.1:0-6976 GCA_038325415.1 Kiritimatiellia bacterium | reverse complement strand
TGTGCGGCAACTAAGTTGACGCGCACCCCCGAATCCGCGAAATCCGCGAAGCCCCCGTTTTCAAGTGTTTTCAAGTGGACAAAAAAGGCCATATAAGGTAGTGTAATAGACCAATTTTCCGCTCTTTTAATTCCTCGGGATGGTCCCGAAACCTGTACGATAGGCAACACGATGAACGTTACAGAAAAAATCCTTTCTAGTCATTTACTCTCCGGCAGTTTGAAGCCTGGGTCCGAGATCGCCATCAAGATCGATCAGACGCTCACGCAAGATGCCACCGGAACCATGGCTTTTCTGCAATTCGAAAGCATGGGTATTCCCAAAGTCAAAACCGAACTTTCGGTCAGCTACGTGGATCACAACACCGTGCAGGTGGGCTTTGAAAATGCCGATGATCATGCGTATTTGCAGTCGGTTGCTAAAAAATATGGTGTGGTCTACTCACGCGCTGGTAACGGCATCTGCCATCAGCTTCATCTGGAGCGCTTCGGTATTCCGGGCAAGACGCTGATCGGTTCCGATTCCCACACGCCCACCGGCGGTGGTATTGGCATGATCGCGATCGGCGCAGGTGGACTCGATGTCGCGGTCGCAATGGGTGGCGGCGCTTTTTATCTTTCCGCGCCCAAGGTCGTAAAAATCAATCTGACTGGGAAACTCCGTCCTGGCGTTTCCGCCAAAGACATCATCCTCAAGGTACTCGAGCACTACGGATCCTCTGGGAACGTCGGCAAGATCATGGAATATGCTGGCGAGGGTCTCGCCACGCTGGATGTGCCGTCACGCGCCACGATTACGAACATGGGCACCGAGCTGGGTATCACGACATCGGTTTTCCCAAGTGACGACGTCACCCGCCGCTTCCTGGCCGCACAAGGTCGTGCGTCCGATTGGAAGGAAATCGTTGCGGATGCTGATGCCACCTACGACAGCGTATTCGACGTCGATCTTTCAACCTTGGTTCCTATGGTTGCCTGTCCGCATAATCCTGGAAATATCGCCACGGTTGCCTCCCTCGCGGGCATGAAGGTCGATCAGGTTCTTTTCGGCTCCTGCACCAATTCCTCTTATCGCGATTTGAAGACGGTTGCGCTCCTCCTCAAGGGAAAGAAAGTGAATCCTGAAGTGTCGGTCGGTGTTGCGCCAGGATCTCGCCAAGTGGTGATGGAACTCGCCCGAGAAGGCCTTCTTGGTGAACTGGTCTTTTCCGGCGTTCGTATTCTCGAAAATGCCTGCGGCTTCTGCATTGGCAACCATCAATCACCGGGGACCAACGCGGTTTCACTTCGCACCAGCAACCGGAACTTTGAAGGACGCTCTGGCACGAAGTCGGCGAAGGTCTATCTGGTCAGCCCCGAGACCGCCGCTGCCGCCGCGCTCACCGGGTTTATTACAGACCCCACCACCGTCGAGACAGTCTCTGGAATCGAAATTCCGGAAAGATTCATGATTGACGATTCGATGTTCCTCTTCCGCGAAACGGCCTCGAAGGGCGTTCCGGAAACGGAAATCCTCCGCGGACCCAACATCGGCACCGTGCCAGCAGGCAACCCGCTCCCCAACACAATGGCAGCCAAAGCAACGATCAAGGTGGGAGACAACATCACCACCGACCACATCATGCCAGCCGGTCCGCGATTAAAATTCCGATCGAACATCCCCGTCTATTCGAAATTTGTTTTTGAGCCGTGCGCGCCTAATTTTTATGAAGTCGCCACAAGCAACCGTGAAGCGGGCATTGCCAATGTCATCATCGCAGGTGAAAGCTACGGTCAGGGATCGAGTCGCGAACATGCAGCCCTCTGTCCCATGTATCTCGGTGTGCGCGCTTTGATCGCCAAAAGCGTCGAACGCATTCACTACGCCAACCTGATTAACTTCGGCATCGTGCCGTTCACCTTCGCCGACCCGGCTGACTACGCCCGTATCGATGAAGGCGATGCGCTCACGTTCAACGGTCTCACCGACGCCATCAACGGCGATGGCAGACTCATCGTCTTGAATACCACCAAGGGAACCTCCTTTGAAGTCCTCACCACGTTAACTGACCGGCAGAAGGCCGTCGTCACAGCCGGCGGGCTGATGAACTACATCGCCTCGCAGAATTGAGATCTTAACACTATGAATTCCACCTTCACAGAGCAACCCAGCACCCTCGTCATTACCTGCTCCTCGGGGGTATCTTCCTATCTGGCTCGAGAGGTTAAAGACCTCGGATTCCGCGTTGGCCATACAACGGATTCCACCGTTGAAACCGATGGCACCTTAGCGGATTGCGTCAAGCTGAACATCAATCTTCGCACCGCCCATCGTGTGCTGTACACGCTCGACCGCTTCCGTGCGCGAAACGCAAACAACCTCTATAACTCGCTCGTTGAGATTCCCTGGGAAAACTATATTGACCCCTCGGGATACTTCTCCGTCGACAAAGCCGTCGACAACCCCACCATCACCGATACGCGCTACGCCTCGCTCAAGACCAAGGATGCCGTTGTTGATCGGCTCCGGAATAAATTCGGTTGCCGCCCTGACTCGGGCAACGAGCGTGATCGCACCTGCCTATTCGTACACTGGGTTGGCGACAATGCGTCGATCTACATCGACACCACAGGGGAATCCCTCAGCTTCCGCGGCTACCGTGGGGCGACCTCCGAAGCGCCGATGCGCGAATCGCTGGCCGCCGCGGTCATCATGGCATCCGGCTGGAACAAGCGTGGTAATTTCATCAATCCCATGTGCGGTTGCGGCACCATCGCGATTGAGGCCGCTTGGATCGCTCAGAATCGTGCACCGGGCATGATGCGCGATAATTACGCCTTCATGCACTTGTGCTGCTACGAAGCCTCGGTCTGGACGAAAGTGGTCTCCGATGCGATCAAGGCGTACGAAGCCTCGAAAAATATTCCGTGCGCCATCATCTGCACCGATATCGAGTCCGACATGATCGATGCGACCTTCGAGAATGCAGAGCTAGCGGGAATCGACAAGATCATCAAATGTGAGGTGTGCGATTTTATGTCCACTCCCGTTCCGGAAACGGCTGAACGTGGCACGATCATCATGAACCCACCCTACGGCGGCCGCATCGGCGATCCGATTCGCCTGCGCGATACCTATACGGGCATGGGCGTCTTTCTGAAACAGAACAAGGCGGCATACGATGGCTTTATCTTCACCGGCAACCCAGAGCTTGCAGAAAACTCGGGACTCGTCGCGGGGCATTCAAAAACGTTCTACAGTGGCCGAATTGAGTGCCATCTCCTTGAGAACCCAACGCTCCAACCCGAAGCGGAGGCCCAGTTTCTCCGTCGCAGCGCCAAGCGCTAGACTGAGAGCACACAACCGTGCTTGAGTCCCTTACCACCTTCCTGACACCTACGCACGCGCAGACCGTCCTCTCCGCGTTTCGTATGGCGTTCTATGTCGTCATCCTGACGTTCGTCACGCTGATCGCATTCCGTCACAAACGAGAGAACACGACGCAATATCGGAAGCTCAAACTCTTTCCGTTGCTGTTCATTGCTGGCATGTTAGCTATCGTCGCGTATCAAGCGACGTGGCAGCTCGCTGGCTTTACCCGACTCGATTTCGTTCGCTTCATGGAACGCTACAATCCCCGCGCTGACAACGCCGCCGCGCACATAATCAGAGGCTCTATTACCGATCGGTTTGGCAATGTGCTGGCTGAGACCGATTCCTCCACAAAATCGCTTAGAAGTTACCCCTACGCCGAAGCGACTGCCCATATCGTTGGCTTCCGACATCCGAGTGAGGGTCTTACCGGCATGGAGAATGCCGCCGATGCGATCGTGAGCGGCTATGCAGAAAAGCTCGACATCCGGAAGGCGAGCAAAACGGCCATGCAGAACGTCCGCTACGTGGGAACCAATGTCGTCCTCACGATTGATGCCAACCTCCAGTCGTTTGCGCATTCGCTGATGCAGGGAAGAAAAGGCGCCGTTGTGGGAATCGATCCTCGCAATGGTGCCATCAGGATTCTCCTCTCCTCCCCCTCGTTTGATCCCAACAACTACGACCGCAAGCTCAATATCGATCCCGATTCTCCCCTTCTGAACCGAGCCCTCCATGGTCGTTACCCACCGGGCTCAACCTTCAAGCTCGCCGTGGCCGGACTCGCCGTAGAACGTGGTATTCCAGAGCAAATCTACTGTCCAGCGAATGGCTATTTCGCTCCTGGAGCTCGTCGCCCGATACGCGATCACGAGTATTATTCCTTTGAAAAACGTGGACTCGCCTGGCCGGGCTTCGGATTACTCGATCTCGATACGGCGCTTGCAAAATCGGCCAACAGCTATTTTGCTAATTCTGGCGTTCAATGCGGAACGGCGGCCTTCAACGATCTTTCCGACCGACTCTGCTTCAACGCCAGAATCCCTCTCTTCTCATCGGCTGCGGGTGCGGTGACCTCACAGAAGGGAAGCATCCCCTACTTAGGGACAGGAGAACGCCGTGAACTCTCGCAGCTTTCCATCGGACAGGGACGTATGACAACAACTCCGCTCCACATGGCGATGATGGTGGCGGCAATTGCCAACGACGGCCGCATGTTTCGTCCTCGCATCATCGAAACCGAAGCGCCGATTGAGCTACCCCGCCTGTTCAGCCTGAAAACAGCACGTCGCGTCACTCAGGCCATGCGCAACACCATCCTAAGCGGAACCGGAAGCAATGCTGATGTTCCAGGACTCGACGTTTGTGGCAAGACGGGAACCGCCCAGAACCCGGGTGGCGAAGACCATGCTTGGTTTGTGTGCTTTGCTCCACGCGAAAACCCGACGCTCGCCCTCGCCGTTCTCGTCGAAAACGCAGGCTTCGGCTCAGCATTCGCCTTGCCGGTCGCGGCGGAAATCTTAAAGCAAAACCGCGACAATGAACTGAAGCGCATGAAGGAGGCGAAGTAGACCATGTTCGGATTTGTGTTCGTGCTTCCACTGCTCGTTTTCCTGACACTTCATTTGTCAGTACTCACCGTTCATCTCGCCAACGCACCGGTTCTCGGCTGGCAACAGCTTTCCCCGATCCTCGCGTTCGCGCTCGCTTTAATGACGGTCTACGGAACCCTCCGAATCGCAAAGTACAGAGGCTCGCCGGCCGTCCCGGCAGCCATCATGACACTTTGTGGAATCGGGCTCGCCCTGCAATTTCGAATTGGAATGGTGCAGACGATCACCTTTTCATCGCCCTCGCAACTCGCGCTTCCGATCGGGATTGTCATCATGCTGATCGTCTTCCTTGTCGGACGCCAAGGACGCATCAGCCGACTCGAGCCCCTCTGGCCCGTATTTCTTGGACTATCAACCCTTGTCGTGCTGTTCGTCCTTATCGCTGGACGAAGATATCGCGGTGCCATGATCCTGCCCGGGAATATCAACCCCGTTGAAATCGTGAAGCCCATGCTCGTGGTCTTTATTGCCTCGATGCTTTCCGGCCACCGAAAAATGCTAACCCGTGGCTTTCTGGGTATTCCGCTTCCGCCCCTCAATATCATTATTACCTTGGCTTTGCTGTGGGCTCCGCCGATGCTCATGCTTCTCATCCAAGGGGACATGGGCATGTTCGCGCTCATGAACATGACGTTGCTCGTCATGCTCTATGCGGTCACAGGCCGTTCAGCCTACCTGTTCGGAGGAATGGGTGCAATTCTGTTTCTAGGGCGTATGCTCATGCCGCTTTCCACGCGTGGAGCAGCTCGTCTCGTGGCGTGGCTCGATCCTTTCACCACGGCAACGGCGGCTGGCTGGCAACCCCTGCAAGCGCTTGTAGCGCTGTATTCAGGTGGTCTGCTTGGAACGGGTCTAGGTGCCGGTTCCCCCAATGTTGTGCCGATCGTTGAATCCGACTTTGTCTACATTATCATCGGCGAAGAACTGGGCATCGTCGGCTGCGTAGCGGTCATCGCCATTTACGCCGTCCTCATTGTCGCCGGCATGAGGATCGCCGAACGAACGGTCGATTCATACCGCTCGGCAGTCGCCACTGGCATCACCGCTTGCCTCGGCATCCAGATCATGCTCAACATTGGCGGTGTGGTGAAGGCGATTCCTCTCACCGGTATTCCCCTGCCCCTCATTTCACATGGCGGAAGCTCGCTCGTCACAACATTGCTGATGGCGGGTATCCTTCTCGCTATTTCGGATGACAAGACTCCTCCTAAGCCGAAAAAAAGCGCATCGGACAAGCCGACCAGTCCGAAAAAGAGCGTGCCTCGAAAACCCAAGAAGTCGCTAGTCGCTAGAGAAGTCGCTAGTCGCTAGTCGCTAGAGAAGTCGCTAGTCGCTAGTGGCTAGTCGCTAGTTGCGAAAGTTGTCTCGCCTCTGAACTCGCAAACTTCGGCGCGAGCTTTGGTGAATTCCACAGGAGCGGGGACATTCCTGTCCCCGAATGAAAACGGGTTGGGTAACCCGTTCTCCTTTTGCATCCGCACCACTAGCGACTAACAACTAACGACTCGCGACTTCTTACACTTACTCCCACCCTTAATCTCGTTCTTAAACAGCACACTTACTCAACACACTTAATCGCTATTGTCTCGATGCCCTTTTGCGACTTTTGCGCCTCCTCCTTTGCGCCCCTTGCGTTAAAATTTTATTGACTTCTGAGCAAGTCCTACAAAGTTTAACAACGTCTAAAACACCGATCTGCTCTAGGAAGTCACATTACGGAATACAGACACTATTAAGAAGAGGGCGAGACTGTGGCGAGCCGAAACGATCCGTGTCCGCAAAATTAAAAACTGCCGACATTTTGTCACCACTGACAGTTTGTCAACACTTGCAAAAATAGCCCGTTTTTGGTATTTTTAAGGCGTTTTCAATTTTTCAAGGAGACAGCAATATGAGCATCGATACACTCGCCGGAACGGCAAAACTTATTGAACAACAAGCCCAGGCATTCGACCTCCTTCGTCAGGAAGTCGGCAAGGTCATCGTCGGACAGGAAAAGATTCTCGACAGAC
>JBBQIY010000102.1:0-6996 GCA_038325415.1 Kiritimatiellia bacterium | reverse complement strand
TCCTGAAATCGACAACCAAATCGCGGACTATGTTCTCAAAGAGTATGCACCTAACAAGCCGACCGGAAGACCGCACCGTTGCATGTGCCTCCTTTTCGAGGGCGAAGATGCCATTCGGAAAATTTGGGAGGTCACGGGAAGCGTGACGCTGCGATGGGGCTGTGGCCAGACGGTTCGCGAAACGTATGGGGATTATATTACCAACGAGGACGGTGAGGTTACCTATTTTGAGCCCGCTGTGCTGGTGGGACCTACGAAAGAGTTCGTAAACCGGACACTGATTCTGATCGGCAAGCATATTGAAAAGGACTCGGGACTCGTTAATACGCATGGCCGCGAGAAAACGTTGGTAATGCTCAAACCCGATAATTTTCAGCGTCCTTCCCTCCGCGCAGGCAATATCATCGACGTGCTTTCCTCCGCCGGCCTTCGTATCGTGGCTGCCAAAAAATTTGCTATGACCGTTGCCCAAGCCGAAGAATTCTATGGTCCCGTATTACAGACACTTGAAGAGAAATTTCCACTTTTTGGCGCGGAACGCGTCGCCAACGCCGTTTCAAAAGAACTCGGTCTAACCATAACGCCTGATGAATCCCAAGCATTCTGTTGCAAGATTGCCACGAAATTCGCAAAAAAGCAATTCGAAGATATTGTCGAATTCATGACGGGATACCGTCCTTCTGCTGTGCAGGGAAGCGAAAAGGATCTCCGCTCTGGCGCTGACAGCTTAGCACTGGTTTATGAGGGTGATGACGCCGTCTCGAAAATTCGTGATATCCTTGGAGCCACCGATCCTAACAAAGCTCGCGCGGGTTCCGTCCGAAGAGAGTTCGGCACCAATATCATGGTGAATGCCGCTCACGCATCCGATTCACCAGAAAATGCTGAACGCGAAATGAAAATTCTCGACATTTTTCTTGACAACATGTCCCCTTACATACAAAAATACTGCTATGAATAAAACCGTTGGAAGCATCCAACCCTCCGCCACCCTCGCCATTAGCGCTGTTGCCAAGCAACTCGCATCCGAGGGAATCCATGTGTGTAACTTCGCCGCCGGCGAACCAGACTATGACACCCCCGAAAGCATCAAGGCGGCCTGCGTGAAGGCGCTAGCCGACGGCATGACGAAGTACACCCCGGCTCGTGGCTTACCATCACTTTGCAAAGCAATTTCCGAAAAATTCAAGGCAGATAACGGTCTCGATTATTCAGCAGAAAACGTGATTGTCAGCGGTGGTGGCAAGATGTCTCTTTCCACGGCTTTCACGGCGATGCTGAATCCTGGCGACGAGGTTATCATTCCGGCGCCATACTGGCTGAGCTATCCCGAGATGGTTCGTATCGCTGGCGGTGTTCCTGTGTCGGTCAAGGGCAAGGATGAGGACGGGTTCAAAATCACTCCGAAGCAGTTGGAAGCAGCCATTACGTCAAAGACGGTGGCCGTTGTCATTAACAGTCCTTCAAATCCCACAGGACTCGTTTATTCCCGCGACGAGCTTAAAGGCCTCGGTGACGTCTGCGTCAAGCATGGCCTCTGGATCATCTCCGATGAGATCTACGAGCGCATGGTGTATGGTGGAGAAAAGCACACCAGCGTTGCCTCGCTTTCCAAGGAGCTTTTTGATCGCACCCTTACGGTCAACGGTCTATCGAAGGCCTATTCGATGACCGGCTGGCGCATCGGTTATGCGGCAGGTCCGAAAGAGATCATCAGTGCCATGACGACCGTGCAGAGCCACATGGCCTCTGCCCCTGCAACCTTCGCACAGGTTGGCGCGCTTCACGCTTTGACGGGTGCTGAAGCTGAAATTCAGCCGATGCTCAAGGCTTTCGAGGAACGCAACGGCTATATCTGCAATTTGATGGCCGACATCAAAGGCATCGTCTGCACTCGGCCAACGGGCGCGTTCTACGTCTTCCCGAACATTTCGTCCTTCGGCATGAGTTCAGGAGATTTCGCGAAGCGCCTGATCAAAGAGAAGCACGTCGCCGCCGTTCCAGGCGACTCCTTCGGTGCAGATGAAAACTTGCGCTTCAGCTATGCGTGCAGCATGGCAGAAATCAAGGAAGGCATGAGGCGCCTGAAAGAGTTCTGCGAGAGCCTGTAAGGTCTGCTGAGATGCGTCCCTCTTTTTGCAGATGACGATTCTGCAAACGGACATCGGCAAGGACTGCTTTGGAGATGAATATGATGGAAAACAATTACGACATCATTCACAAAAAAGCATTTCCTGTTATAGTCGCTTTCATTGTCTCGCTAGCGGTAGCAGTTCGAGGAGAGAGTGTCGTCTCAACATTTGCCTCTCCTTCGTCTGCCGATACGGAAACATCAACGAATCTCGCCGTTCCCTCGTTTGCGGACTGCAATGTCTTCAAGGTTCAGTTCAAATTCGACGCCACACCGTCCAACAGCGTCCAGGTTGCTTTTGGACAGGATCTTGATTTCGATGGCAACCTTTCCCTCCGTGAGTCCTGCATGTTTCTCGGGTGGTCGGGTTGCGAGTGGTTCATCCGGCGCAAGGGCGATCATGCGTGGGAGCATGATGCACAGGCGAGCACGACGGGAAGTCGTTCGCTGGAACTGCTGCGCAGACTTCAGCATTCTGCACAGAACCAGACTTTCTCAATGAAATTGGACGGGGAAGCCTTTTCTTTTGAAAACGGAACGGAAGGCTGGTTGAGTTTAGCAGAACTGGAGGGCGGTCTTGTCCGCATCACGACACGCGGCATCGGACTCGCCGGGCAAGCCGTTATCGAAACAGAAGCCGACGCCAAGGTCATGGTCATCAGGTAAGGAAAGCGACTATGAACGATACCGCACATTTCCTGTTCATCGTCGGAACGCTTTCGACTGGGCTTATCGCCATCCTCATCATCAGAGCGATGCTGCCGAAGTTCTTTATCTGGTTCCGCAAAACCGCCTTTCCTGTTCCCAAGGTACTGGCCTCAACACTCACGGTAATTTTATTGGCAATATTTGTCACCTCCAAGGATTTCTCGCCAAACTCCATCTACAACTTCTCCGGCACCATCAACGAGTCTCCGTATGTCGGCCTTTATTCTCCAGCGGCCGCCACGCTCCTTGCAACTTCCCTCACGAACTCACTGACTCCAGCGCAGTATCGTGCCGGGTTCGCCTTGACAGCGGTAACGAATGTGGTATGGGAATTCTCCGCGCCAGCGAATGCGTCCTTTTGCGACCTCGGCCCTGGCGTCCACGATGAAGCCTACTGGATCCCGCTCACGTTCAATCCAGAAGGTACCGCTACCAACTCCCGCTGGGGTCGCGCGGTATGCGCCACCCCTTCAGGCTTTGTTCTGCTTGACGATCTTCCCGACCGTCTTTCCCCCTCTTTCCCCGATCTTTCCGGAGCCGTAACAAACCGCGTCCTTTCTATTCTTCAGACACCTTCAGGGCTGCTTCCACCTGCGGGAAAGCTCTGGCATGCGGCAACGACGAACAGCTCCCACCTCATTACCTGGGAAAACCTTTTCCTCGGACGCGACACAAACACCGTCGCTAACCTCCAGCTTGAGCTGTTCCAAAACGGTGATTTTATCTACCGCATCCAGCTTGATGAGGCGGGCGATTATTCGGCGGTTACCAACTGGCTCATTGCCGCGCAGGATAATGGCGGTGGCGAAGTCTTTGCCTTTGCCGAAGACACACCCGTCACACAGCTAGAAACCAACTCGCTTCCGCTGCTTGCAGATTCAATCACTGCCAACCCTGTCTTCGCTCATTTGACGAACAGCGTCTCCCTGCGACCTCAGGCTCTGGAACTACGCTGGACGGCCTTCGGAGATCTCGACCCTGACGACGGAAGCGGCACTGCCGCCGACACCGATCATGACGGACTTTCCGACTGGGACGAACTCTTTGTCTACCACACCAATCCCGGCAATCCCGATACCGACGCGGACGGACTGTGGGACGGCGAAGAAGTCAACCAGTATGACACCAGCCCCCTCAATTCCGATTCTGACAACGATGGTGATCTCGACTTCTGGCAAGTCTTTTCGCCATCCTCCTTCACCAATGCACCCTGGGCAGATACCGATGGCTCAAACGTGCTTTTCACAATTTTCACACGTCTTGAAAATTCATCCAGTTCCTCTGATCTCGCCGTACTCCGGATCGGAACCAATACGATCCCCGTCCTACCTGATGTTACGAGCATAGCCCGTATTTCAGTTTCCGCCGGAGGCTCAGAGCCTTTTATTCTTATCCCCGGCCCCAGCCTCTCGGAGACGGCAACTGCCGCGTTGACGGTCACAGATGTCTCCATGGCTTCAGAAACGACGGCATTCCCATTTGTGGATGATCCTTCAGGAATTTTTGACACCTCACCCATTTACAGCGTTCAGGAGGAGCAACAATCGCGTGGGCTGGTTCTGCTTGCCGCCGGGGGGCAGTCGCTGAAGACTCCATCCTGCCAGACTGGGAAACTACAAGGATTGTGCTATAAAGTGACGCCGGATTTAATCTGCCCGCATACAGGACGGGATACGGTCGCCATCCAGGCTTCGGGTATAATGCCTCTTGGAACGAGTTTTTATCTCGATTTCAATGGATCGATAAGGACTTCGCATCAGATCACAGATTCCAACATCGAGTCCCCTCTGAGCACACAACCCGGATGCCACGAAGGGTGGATCTCCGTTTGTCCTAACCTGCTCACCAATGGAATCTTCCTAGGCAGCCGTAGCATAGACATCCCCGCTCACTATTGCGTCGAAGTATCCTCAAACTACAATCCCTCTAACTGCGATCCCAATAATCCAGCCTACGACCCCTACGCCGTCCCCATGCCGCCGAATTCCAACGGGAACCCCTGCGGCACGGTGAACCGCCCCCACGTGCAGCTCGCCGTTGGCGGCATCGAACACCTTCCCGTGGCTGTTAATGGTACTGGAGCTTATTGGAAGCACTGTCCTTATTGCGGCTGCGTGGAGGGTCGCGCTAACGACCCCGATACGCCTGCAAGCCTCTACCACAAGACGGACGGACTTTCCGTCAGACCCACCACGCTGACCTCCAACGGTTGCTTCGTCGTCACGGCCCTCGCGCCCAGCACGGCGTATGGTGGTGACGTCTTTACCTACCAGCAGAGTCCCTGGTTTAACAGGGGACGCTACACCGTGCTTGGCGTCACCAACTACTTCACCGCGCGAGGCGGTGCGGTACCCGAGGCGCACGTCGCCGTCGGCGTCACCAACGCACTCTTCTTCGGGACAAGCGTGGACCTTCCCACTGGCAGCCTCTCTATCACCCTCGCGGGCGACGGCAAGGCGCAGTTCGTCGCGTACAACCGGACGCACAACCGCTACGACGTACTCATCTCGCCACCCGCTACGAATTATACGTGCAACATCGCCGACTGGCGGGACACCTACCGGCATCCCACCACACGACAGGCACAAGCGTGGATCATGCCAATGAGTAACGGACTCTGCACACTGACACAGTCCTTCAAAGGCTCGGGGAACGACATTTCCGTATCCGCCTCGGCCTCACAGACCTTCCGCATCCACACCTTCCTCGCGGAGCCCATCACGTCCGAAACCGACCGCGACGGCTACGTCTACAATCCCTCCGGCATTCCGCTCGGCGGCACGGCGAAGTTCAAGGTCAGCCTCGATCCCATGACCGGATTCACGGAGAACGACATCATCTGGGAAGGGGCGGGCGTCACCTTTGTCAACGGCGACAACAAAGGATCTGAAGTGACGGTTCTGGGCGGCGGTTCTGGAACGTACTTGCTTACACTTGAGGTGAACGGTCTACCGCTCGTTCCTGTCCCCTTTTTCTTCGGCAAAATTATGACGCCCACCACCGCCCCCGTTACCGTGTGGATCGTGCGGGATGACTACGGAACCAATGCCCCCATTGCGGAGTCCGCGATCCAGCCAATCATCGACGACGCCAACAAGATCCTCCGCCAGAAGGCGCTGACACTGTCATGGAACGGTACGGCCAACTACACCAATAGGACTGAGTGGCTTGACATCACGGACACACTCAATCCAACGAATTCACAGCTCAACTCGTTGTTTGGCTGTTCCAGTCAGACTCGCGGCGTGGAGATCTACTTCGTCAAAACCCTTGACGGAGGTTTCACGCGAGGTGTCAACAACACATTCGGCCTTGCTCTGGCCAGCGGCGTCGAGGACAATGTCATCGCACACGAGGTCTTGCACCAGTGCGGTCTGCTGGACATCTACGTCAGCCATGATAACGTGCCCCTATCCGTAGAAGGCGAAGCTTCCAATTCGCGCCTTTCGGCGGACTGGGGCGGCGGCTATTACCCAAAGAATCTGACGCAGGCAGAACTCATCCGGAGGCTGATCATGCACGGCGAAAGCATTCTGAACGATTCTAATCCCGGGATCGACATCCCGTCAGGCCGGATCTATGGCCTGCATTACACGTATGACTATTCCGGGAAAACGAACATCTGGCAACTGGGCGAAGCCACGGTTGGACAAACGGACATCACGCATCAGGCGCCTGAACACAATTGAAACGGAGGACATGAAATGAAACAAATGCTTACGATGGCAATGACGATGTACATGGGAGTATTGACGCTCCTTCACGCGGATGACGCGCTCCGACCCTGTTCTGCTGAAAGCGTGAAGGCGTTGGAGGGTATGATCAGCTCCATAGAACCGCCAAGGAGCTGGCCACCGAACAAATGGTATGTCCAGGCGATCCCTGCGTTTGTTGCAAGCAACGGCATTCCCAGGGAAGTCTACGCAGCAACTTTCGAGAAGGTCGCCGAAGAGCGGATTGCCAAGTTTGGAGACCCCGCCAACAAGGCGAACAAGTCGGCCTTTGGCGTTGGGTTTGCCGTTTGCCTCAACTCAATGGGTGACATAGGTGAAAAGGGGCTTATGTCATGGTTGGAGAAAACCTCGGACGAGTCCGAATGGCCGGAAGTCCGTACCCGTGCGGCTGTGAATTACGTCAAGATCGCCGGATTGGATGCC
>JBBQIY010000101.1:0-7011 GCA_038325415.1 Kiritimatiellia bacterium | reverse complement strand
TCGTGTTCCTGTCCGCCGTTCTCTGCGGGCAGGCGCAGGAGACGGGTTCCGTGCAGGTGGCGACGATGGCTCCGAACAACAGGACGGTGACGGTGTACTACCGTGTACCGAAGGACTATGATGCCAGGCGGCAAGATTAGTACCGCGTTCTCTTCATCTTCGGTGGCCGCAATACCACGTGAAAAGCAGATGTCACAGGGCGTCTGGGTTGGGGAAAATGGGCTGATGTCTCATGATGCGGCCTGTGGCTACATTTACAAGAAAAACAAACCAGAGGTGCAGAAATGTCACTAGGAAAAATGAAAGTCCTCTCCGTAGCCGCGTTGATCGCGGTATCGGGGGCGGTGCAGGCGGCTGTTTCACAGCCATTGCATGTCACCATCGAATACGAGTACGCCAAAGACGGCGAAATTGTCTCCCGAAAGATCAACGGAGAGATGCAGCGCTACGAATACGACCTGCGCGGACAGCTCACCGGCGTCTACGACGGCAACGGCAAAGCTGTTGAAGCGTACACTTACGATGCAGCAGGCAACATCCTGAAGAAGACGCTAAACGGCACGACGACCACGTTCAAGTACGATGCCGCCAACCAGCTCGTTTCCAAGGAAGATGCTTCCGGCCTCGTCGCTTACGCGTACGATGCCGCTGGCCGCATGATCCGCGAAGGCGACAAGGAATACCGCTATTCGTATCTGGACAAGATCACCTCCGTCATCGAAAACGGCGAAACGGCAGCCACGATGGATTACTTCGTCGGTGGACAGATCGCCTCCGTCACACGCGGGAACGATGCCGAGCGGTTCATCTGGGATGGCCTGGCGCTCGTCCACCGCGACGGCAGCGACTATCTCAACGAACCCGCTATCGGCGGTGGCAATCCCGTTGCCTCAGACGGCAAGGTCATGTTCAACGACAGGCTCGGCAGCACGGTCGCCGTCAAAGGCGATGAAAGCTATAGCATGACGTCCATGACTGCCTTCGGCGAAAGCAACGACTCGGGTGCCTTCTTCACCGGCAAGCCGTTTATCGGTGAACTCGGGTATGCGTTTCTCATGCGCAGTTACCGGCCTGAAAACGGGAAATGGCAAACCGCTGATCCCATGGGCTATCCCGACGGCTGGAACCAGTTGGCGTATTGCAATAACCATGCGACGAGCAGCGTAGATTTGTTTGGGTGTAGTGAAGTTATATCAGTTCAGGGAGAGATTTACATAACTGAAACAGTTAGGTATGAGGATACGTTTATTTCTAGATTTCTGCATTACGGCTATCAGGACGGAGTATACGGTTCGTTCTGGATGAATACCACTATCACATGGGAAATAACCGAATATTGGAAAAACACTCCTTATTATGATTCGACGTGGAATGAGGTTATCGAGGGAGCTTCTGTTTTCGTTGGAGCTACTCTCGCAATAGCCCTTGCGGGTTATGAAATACCAACTGTTCCAACCTGGATTGGTTCTACAGTTGGTGTCGCAGTAGCAGGTGCGGTGGGAGTTTACATATGGTGGACTTGTAAGCATATCAGCAGCAATCCAACATCTATTACGACGGAACTAATGGATTCGGGTGCTTACAAGCCAACGAGATATATATTTACATCTGAAAGTTATATCGAATTCCGTCCGATTATAGAGTAGCAAGCTGCGTGGCTTGCCACATAACCACCACCGAGGAGTTTTTCGTAGATGAAGTGTTCAATGACGACCAAAAACTATCTTCCCAAAAAGGTTGTCCGTACGAATGTTAAGATTCCACGAAAAACTCCTTAATCACATAAAGGTATAAATTAAGGAATTAGTATGTTTGAAGTAAAAGTAAAACGTTCCCGATATATGTTTTCGTTTTCCCACTCTAGTGCTTGGGAAATTTGCAATAATGGAAACGTTATCGGACAAGTTAAAATCGGCCAGGCCGTTACTGTCAGAATTGAAGAGACGATGGGACTTATCCATTTACAAGCTGGAGGGTTTCGATCTAATGCTGTTCTCGTCAGCAAGGATGAGGGCGATGTTTCAATATTGGTGACTACATGGCTCCATGGTCCGCTCATGTTTCTGATTTTATTTATATTGCCTTGGATTTCAAGTTCAATAGTGATTAAAAAGGAAATTTTACCGAAAGCGCCGTGATCAAGTTTGCCTTCTGGCAAAGAAACTTCTCGTGTGCGCGATATGGCGTTGCGAAAACCACAATGCGTTTCTATTAACAGTCATGCTTTTCGTGTAGAAAGCCCTCATGCATGTGTTTCTAGTTGTTTCAAGGTACATCGAATGACGATATAAAGAGAGCTGTTGTAGTAAGTGGAGCATTTCCCTTGTACCTGTCCACCGTTTTCGGCGGGCAGGTACAGGAGACCGATTCCAAGATAACAACCATGGCTTGAGACAACAGGACGATGACCGAGTGCTACCACATCCCGAAGGGGTCTATTCCAAGGCATGTGGGTATGTGGCAGGAGGTGGAAAAAGTAGTTTCTCACGCTGAGAAGTAGAGGTATAGAGAGACTGAATTAAATTTACAATGAATCCTTTTTTCACAAATATTAGCGTCATTTTGCAGGGGAACCAGTTGGGAGCAACAAAATGAAAAGAATAAAAAAACTTATTGGAGCAATTATACCCCTTTTGTTCCTGTCCGCAGTTCTCTGCGGGCAGGCGCAGGAGACGGGTTCCGTGCAGGTGGCGACCATGGCACCGAACAACAGGGCGGTGACGGTGTACTATCGTGTGCCAAAGGACTATGATGCCAAACGGCTGGATTCGTACCGCGTTCTCTTCATCTTCGGTGGTCGCAATACCACGGGAAAAGCTGATGTCACAGGGCGTCTGGGTTGGGGAAAATGGGCCGATGAGCAGGGCGTGTTTATCGTCTGCCCGGGATTCAAAGACGACAACTACTGGGAGCCGAAGGCGTGGTCGGGCAAGGCGCTGTCCGACGCCGTGACTCTCATCGGCAAGAAGTACAAGATTTGTCAATCGAAGCTATTCTTCTATGGCTATTCCGCCGGATCACAATCCTCGAACCTCTTTCCGGCCTGGCGACCTGATTCGGCTCGTGCGTGGGTCAGTCATGCCTGTGGCTACTTCTACAACCCCAGCGCCATGATGCGCGGTGTGCCGGGACTGGTAACCTGCGGCGATGCCGATACGGCGCGCTATGTCATCAGCCGACGGTTCGTCGAGGGAAACCGGAAATTCGGCATCGATGTGATCTGGCGATCTTATCCGAACCACCCGCATGACGTGCCGCCGGATTCGCTGGAATTGGCGCGAGCCTTTTTCACATTCTATCACACGAAGTATGCGTCGGATCTGCGCCATTCTAACTTGGCAGGACGAGCCGAACCCGAAAAACCGCAATTCATCGGCGATGCGGAGGATTATGAGTTTTACCCCGTAGATTCACCTGGAGCAAAAAACATCCCGCCAGAAGACCAAGTCCCACTCCCATCGAAGGCAGTCGCGGAAGCGTGGCAAGGGGGGAGAAAGTAAGAATGATGAATTATGAATGATGAATTATGAATTACGAATTATGAAAAAGATCTTCTTCACTTCCATTTCGGCGGTTGTGCTTGCGGTAGCTTCGGTTGCGTCTGCAACAGCTTCGGTTGCGCACAGCGAGATGTTGACGGTCGGCGAGACGGAGTTTGCCTATAGAATTCCGAAAAACTATGGCACGAATTCGCAAATCATGGTTCTTTTCGGAGGACGCAACTGGCCAGGCGACAAGACGCTGAAGACTTTCAATTTTGCCGGACTTGCCGATCGGCATGGTCTGTTCCTTCTCTCCCCTTCGTTTCACGATCGCGACTATTGGGAACCCGAAGCGTGGTCCGGAAATGCGTTGAGCAACGCGGTCCGGGAACTTGAGCTTAAGTTCGCGCTGAATTCCTCGAAGCTATACTTCTATGGCTATTCCGCCGGAGGGCAATGCGCAAACCTCTTCTACGCCTCCATGCCCGGACGCGTTGCCGCCTGGGGGGCACATGCCTGCGGGGTATACCCCTTCTCAGTCACGAACGCTTTAGCTCCGGCATTCATCACCTGCGGACTGAAGGATGAGGGTCGTATTCCGATTAGCCGTCAATTCATCTATCATTACCGCGAGAGCGGAGGCCAGATGCTGTGGAAGACCTATCCGGGCGGTCATGAGTTGAATCTGGAGGCGTTGGAACTTGCGCGGGCGTGGTTCGATGCGTTGATCACCGGTTCCGAGGCTGTCGGCATTGGCGAGGATGACACGCTAAAGACTTTTCCGCTTTCCGAAACCGAGAAAATAGACATTGAGTTCAGAAACTATTTCCCGACCAGCAAAATTATGGAGATGTGGCTACAATGATGGAATTTACTTTCAACGGAATCGTTCGGCATGGGTTCGGCTTCTACAACCCCAATCATGCGGCTGCGTTCATCTGCGCGCTCATGCCATTCGTATGGGCGGCAGGTTTCCGAGGGAAGCACTGGCCCGTACGAGTAACAGCAGTAGCGATAACCGTGCTGCTCTGTATCGCCCTTGCAATGACTTTTTCAAGAACTGGACTCATGGTCGTCATTCTGCAAGCGGTTCTGTTTTGCTTGGCTCACAATCGATCACGCCACGCTCTGTCAAAACCACCATCTGAAACAACCGCGTCCGTGCCGCTGCCATCAAAAAGCATAACCTGGCTGATCTGTCTGCTATTCATCGCCGTATGTGCAGGTGCCGTCATCTTTTCCGGAGGACTTTCGAGATTCACACTCGACAGAGCCGTCACGAACCGATTCGATATTTGGAAAGCAGGTTGTGCACTTTTCGCGTCAAATCCATGGCAGGGCGTGGGCCTCGGCAATTCGGGACTTCTGGCAACCTCGTATCTGCTCCGGGACGGCATCGAGTGCCGCACGCTTATAAACAGCCACCTCACACTGCTTGTCGAATTCGGGGCCGGAGCCGGGGTCATCTGGTTAACGATGATCTTCTTATCTCTTTGTTCATGGAAGCGTCATTCTGCCTCTTTCGTATCGTTGATCGGACTCTGCTTCTCAGCATTTTCGGCAAGCATTTTCGACTGGGAGATGCTGTTCGACTTTCATTCTTACGGCGCATTGCCGCTTTCCAACTTCATCCTCGCTTGGTGTATGCTGTTGCTGTTTGTGTTTCTGTTACTGCGGCTCTGCATTGCCAGTTGGAGCCCCAAACGGGTATTGGGATCCGTTGCCGCATCGGCTTTTCTACTCTGCGTATTGGCCACATTCGGGGGCACAGCGCCAAAGGTGTCCAAAAATTGCATCATCGTGGGGCATGCCGGAGACAAGAGTGCTGTTTTTCGAGGAGAATCATTTATGATGAAGGACGTCGCGGTCTTCATGCAAGCACACGGATTTGAATCGTATATGATGCCCATTGCTCCCATGGCATACGGCTGTGAAGAACGCATCTCAAACTGTCAGCGGATGATCTTATTCGGAGACGCACACGAACTGACAGCTCACATGCCCGACAGACCGCTCGTCTACGTATCACCCCCCGAATGGGCCGAAATCTCATCAAAAGCCGAAAAGATCTTCCTCAAGCGCTACGCTGACTCGCTTCCCTTCGGCTTCGACAGCAACAAAACCCCCGTCGAATACTACTGAGTCGCTCCCTCGCTTTTCCCTCCCTGTCAAACCTCAGCCTCCGCGCCCCTGCGTCTCCGCGTGAAAATCTCCACCCAAGTCTCAGCCAAGCAGCAGTTCAGTAGCACCAAAGCCCCCCCCCATTTCATGACGTTTCATCTGTTTCATGGTTAGATCTCCTCCCCTGCCGAACCTCACCCTCTGCGCCCCCGCACCTCCGCGTGAAAACAATCCACCCCAAGTCTCATGTCTTTCATATCATCCCCTCATCCTGTCTATCCTGTTGTCCCTGTAAAAACTCCACTTTAAACTTCTTGCTCTTCCGGCCCTTCTGGTTAAAATCCGTCTCTAAAGAGGGGGATAAACGCAAACCTCCTAAACTCCTAAATTTTAAGCTTGACTTTAGCGCACCTTCATGAGTATCTTCATCAAATAGGTTAAAATCGAACTCTCTTAATCAACAGACTTGGAGCTTTTATGTATTGTATCCGCTTATGTGTTTTGTTCGTTCTGTTTTGTCTTCCCGTCTATTCGAGTTATGCACGAGATCAAGTCAACTTCGTGTCAAAGCCGATGGCAGCCGGGAAGGCGCTACTCACTGAAAATGGCTATGTCATATCGAAGACGCTCGGGGTTGCGAACTTCTCCCCTGAGCTACGATTACCCATTCAGCTCATCTATACGTCTTCCAACCGCAAGTCGGGACTGTTCGGATATGGCTGGGGGTCTCCACAGTTGGAGAGTTCAGCCATACCGCAACGCGATGGCGTACTATGGACAACACCCTGGGGCGAAAAGATTCGCTTCTATGCTAAAAGCAAAGCCGACAAGGAAACGCTCTTGTTGCTCAATGAGCCAACTTACGGTGGAGCCTTCTTTTCTCCATATTCAGATTGGAATGCATCCTGTTCCGCATCAGGTGACAAGTTTTCTGAATCTGGCGACTGGATGTTTTCCGGGAAACGCGGGTATGCGGGTTGGACGTTCACCTACAGAAAAGCAAAGCTAGCGAAAATTCAGTCGTCGTCCGGCGATGAACTATCATTCACATACGCCCAAAACGGCGGAATTGCTTCAATCTCGCAGAATGGACAGCCGTTTGTGGAGATCGCTTTCTCCGGTGTGCTTGCCTCGTCGATCAAGATCAACGGGATTGAACATCGGTTTCAATATGCTGAGCGTTCCGTTTCAATTGCGCCTCAAACAGAGAACGGTAAGATCGTCCAAATCGACAAGCCGCGTTTGACTACCGTGATTACCGGTGAACTCAACCCCGTGGAGCTTGGATACGACGAGTGCGGATACCTGGTTCAGATGAAGCAGGGCGATTTTATCGACAGCATGGTGGTTCAGCACGGCGTGTTGCAAAAGTTTCCAGACGGGATTACCGAGAAAGACAAGGCAGCCA
>JBBQIY010000100.1:0-7029 GCA_038325415.1 Kiritimatiellia bacterium | reverse complement strand
CATCGGCCCGAGGCAACGGGATACCCGTCGCCTCAGCCGTGACGTTCGCAGGGGGAAGAAAATGAATAGGAATCTGATTGTGATGCTAGGATTGCTTGTGGTGTTCGCGCTTGTCGCGCCTGCATTCGCCAAACGCAGCGTACCCAAGCAGGTTAAACCAGTGGAGAAGGAAGGAATCGAATACTCCGCTCCTCTCGACAGGGAAGGTTTTGTTGTCGCAACTTGGATCAAGACCAAACGGGAAATTTGGAGCAGACAAATTTATGTCATCAAGCTCGAGTACAAACTCGGATTAGAAGCTGATGTACAGACCTGTTTCATCACCAATCTTGAACTTGAGGGCGAAAAGTTGAAAATCAGAAATGAACGGAAGGCAGAGTTTGAACTCGATCTCGACAAACTGGACGTGAAGGTGCTGCAGGGCCAAGCGGTGATCGATTATATAACATTCAAGCCACCAGAGAAATGAGGACTGCCAACCACGCCTCGCACTTTACGTCGCTGACGCGCCGTTGGTTCGCTCTAACGTTAGCCGAAAAAGCACTTGCGATTTGTGTCACGCTTGTGATACATTACGCTTATGAAAACAGATGTACTACACACTCGCATTTCTCCAACCCTTAAAACGCAGGCGGAATCCGTTTTCGATCAGATAGGCATTTCGTCGTCTGATGCGATACGTATTTTTTTCAAGCAGGTTGTTCTTCGGAAGGGACTTCCTTTTGACGTTGCTATCCCTAACAAGGAGACTGCCGATGCTTTGAAAAAGAGTGAACGTGACATCGGTATCAAGACATTCGCGACACCTGAAGTGGCTTTTGCCGAATGGGATAACCTTTAAAACAACTTCAGCAAGCAACAAAGTTCGAAAAAGATTTGGCGCGGATGAAAAAACGCGGTGCAGATTTACGTATTTTACAACAGGTTGTCCTGATACTTCTTGAAGACGAGCCCATACCGGTCAAACATCGCGATCATCCGTTAAGTGGAAACTGGAGTGCCTATCGAGAGTGTCATCTCGGTCCCGACTGGCTATTGATTTATCGGGCAACCACGGGTTTCGTCCGACTTGAACGTACAGGAACTCATAGTGATTTATTTTAAAAGCAGGCTAACAATCGGCGTGAAGCGACTGGGTACAGTGCCTCAGCCGTGACGTTCTGCGCGGGAGATAAAAATGGTTAAACATATATCGGAAGAACGAAAGACAGCATACTACTTCGGCATGGGGCTGATGATCCTTGGTGGCTTATTGTTCGCCTCTACCTTCGTGACATTGGCGATGAACTTCGGGGATTTCTCGAACTTCGAGTCCGATGCCAAGTCGGGAATGCTCAGAGGCTTTGGCGGGATGGCTTTGCTCGTTGTTGGTGGAATCATTCGCGGCATTGGTGCGCGAGGCTTGGCTGGCTCTGGCGTTGTGCTAAATCCGGGGCGAGCGAGAGAAGAATTAGAGCCCTATAGTCGTATGGCGGGCGGAATGGTGAAGGATGCCTTGAATGAGGCTGATCTGAGTTTGGGCACAGGCAGGCCCAAGACAGTCATCGTGGTGAAATGTCGGGAGTGTGGCCGATTAAATGAAGAGGACTCCAAGTTCTGTCAGGAGTGCGGAAAACAGATTTGAGCCGAACCAACGCGTTCACTCTATCGCGGGCTTTATCCGCTCAGAGTGACGTGAAACGTTCGTCGGGCTTGAGGGAGATTGGTGGATCCATTTTGCCAAAACAGTTTGCGACAAAGTTTGCGGTCCAGCACACCTGTAGCTGCGATCGGCGATCGCGGACGATTCCGGCTTCACCGAAGCCAGCTACAGCATTTGATCACGATCTTGTTTGTGCACGTTTTCGACAAAGTTCACGACTTATGTTGCGCACAACATAACGCGACAAAGTTTTTGGGAACCCAATAGTGGCAGAGCCGTCTCGGCTCTGTTCGCTCAGCGGCGAGACGCCGCTGCCACTTTGCTGAAAATAGCTCCCGTAAAAGTTTGCGGTCCAGCACACCTGTAGCTGCGATCGGTGATCGCGGACGATTCCGGCTTCACCGAAGCCAGCTACAGCATTGGACCAGGATCTTGTTTGTGCACGTTTACGACAAAGTTCACGACTAAGTTTTTGCGACTAACGACAAAGTTTGAGAGGCAGGGAGAATACTCCTGAACTTCATCTACCCAGGCGGATTCGCGGATCAAGCCATGCATACGCGAGATCCGAAATGAGGTTAGAAAGCTGATAGAGTAGGGCGCCGATGATCACAACAGCTCGAACCATGGCGAAGTCAGAGGAGTTGACGGCGTTGAGTCCAATGCCGCCGAGTCCTGGAATGCCATAAAAGCTTTCGAGCAAAATGCTTCCCGTGAAGAGGAACGGAACGGCGAGGCTGATGTTGGTGACGACGGGGATCAGGCTGTTGCGCATCACATGGCGTAGGAGAACCACAACGGGATGAAGTCCTTTTGCAATAGCGGTGCGTACATGCGGGCGGTTGATTTCATCGAGGATCACCGTTCGGTAAAAACGGACGTCCGTGCCTAGCCCGCTGATGACGCCGATGGCGACGGGCAAGCAGAGATAAGTCCAGTTCTCAAATCCCCACACGGGAAAGAGTCGGAGCTTGTACGCAAGGATATACTGTCCGGCGGTGACCCAGATCACATAATTGACGCTCATGAGCGCGGTCGTCGCTGCCAAGGTGACAGTGTCGAGTCGCTTTCCCGCCTGTGCGGCGCAGAGCAGACCGATGATCAGTGCGAGGATCGTCCCGATGACGAGAATAGGGATCGTGAGTGAAAGCGAGATCCAGATCCCTTCTTTAATCACGTTCCAGACCGGTTGGTGGTATTCGATTGAATTGCCGAGGTTGCCCTGAACCAAATAACCTAAAAACGAAACATATTGGACAGGTAGCGGCCTGTCGTAGCCATGCATTTTGTCGTACTCCGCCAGTGCTTCTGCACTGGCGTTCTTGCCAAGAACCTGTGCGGCGGGAGAGCCTCCGACAACGTTGAAGAGGATGAACGTCAACAACGTGACGCCGAGCAGGGTAGGGATGAGTTGTAGGAGTCGTCTGAGCGTGTATCGTAGCATCGCGGTGGGTCGGCTTGTTATCCGCCGTGTGTTTGGGGCTGAAAGACAGAAATGTCGAGGTTGATGCCACGTGCGGCAAGGTCTTCGTAAAACGTCGGAACAGCTCCGGTGGGTCGGAAATGACCGATCACCTTCCCTTGTGTTGAGAGTCCAGTTTGAACGAATTCAAAAATATCTTGAATGGTGATTTGGTTGCCTTCGAGACCGACGACTTCGGAAATATACGTAATTTTTCGTGAGCCATCGCTCATGCGGGACTCGTGTACGATGATGTCCACCGCAGAGGCGATTTGCTCGCGTATGGCGCGAGATGGCAACTCCATGCCCGACATGAGTACCATAGTTTCGAGACGAGAGATGACGTCGCGTGGGGCGTTGGCGTGAACCGTGGTGAGCGAGCCATCGTGGCCCGTATTCATGGCCTGAAGCATGTCGAGCGCTTCACCACCACGACATTCGCCAACGATAATTCGGTCGGGACGCATGCGCAAGGCGTTACGGACGAGATCGCGAATCGTAATCGCGCCACGTCCCTCGATGTTGGGCGGGCGAGATTCGAGGCGCACGAGGTGCGGTTGGTTGAGGCGGAGCTCGGCGGCATCTTCAATGGTCAGAATGCGTTCCGTTGGAGGCAGGTAATTGCTGAGGACGTTCAATAGGGTGGTCTTTCCTGAACCCGTTCCGCCTGAGACGATGATGTTTTTTCGCATCTTGACACAGACGTCCATAAAGCGCGCCATCTCGGGGGTCATTGTGCCGTAGTTGATGAGGTCGATGTCGAAGAGTTGCTTTTTAGGAAATTTTCGGATGGTGATGCAGGGGCCGATCAGCGAAAGGGGATGGATGATGCAGTTGACGCGGGAGCCGTCCGAGAGGCGGGCATCCACATACGGCTGGCTTTCATCGACGCGGCGGCCGATGGGCGAAACAATGCGTTCAATGACGGCCATCACGGAATGCTCATCCATGAAAGTCTGTTCGGTCATCTGAAGTTTGCCATTCTTTTCGACGAAAATTCTGTCGAATCCGTTCACCATGATTTCGGTGACGGAGTCGTCGTTGAGGAGTTTTTCCAGCGGGCCCAAACCTAGTGCTTCGTCGAGAATCTCCGTTGCAAGTTCATCGGGCTGGACGGATGGCGGGAGTTTGCTTTTGATTTCGGCGACAATCGAGGTGATGATTTCGCTCGCACGACGCCGCAGTTCTTCCGTGTCAATGTGCGAAGCTGAGAGGCGCTTGATGTCGAGACGCTCGACCAGTTCCGTGTGAATCTGCGATTTGATGGAGCGGCGGACTTCGTAATCTAGCCCTCGTCTAGAAGCAGCGTCCATGGGGGACATTGAATGGCGTGAAGGGTCGAGATCGACGGTTGCAGCCTTCTGTTTTGGGGAGATTTGCTCTCCATCAGGATCGGTTTCTAAGAAACGCGGGAGGGGCGTCTGGGCATCGACCTTCACGTCCGAAGTTTCGACAACGAATGCAAGCGTGATCGTGTAAGGTCCGATCGTAATCGGCGTGCTCTGCAAAACTGGCGTGGGTTTACGAATGGCCACGGCGTTGATATAGGTGCCATTTTCGGAACCCATGTCTTCAATGCTACACGTGTTACCGGAAACCATGAGGAGCGCATGTCTTTCGCTCACGGCGGGGTCGGGGAGGCTGATTCGGCAACGTTCGCTGCGCCCGATGGTATAGACTCCATCGCCGAGTTCCAATTTGACGGGTGCTTCTCCGTTTTTGTAGAGGGTGAGGAGGTTCATATTAATCTAAAAGCTCAGCTACCGAGAGGAGGAGGGAGTCTGGCGAATTTTTTCCTGACGGAATTGATTGAGGGACTTCAGCTCCCGTTCGATCTGATTGAAGTCGACGCGCTCAAGTTCGGGTTCGAAGTAGATGTCAGACGGATTGCGTAGTGTGAGGAAGAGTTTGCCTTTCATCTGTTGCGCGAAGACCAGTACTTCTGCCTCACGAGGCGTGACTTGCAAGGTGACCGTGCCGTAGCCGGAATTATTTTTCTTTTCGGAAAACGTGCGTTGGGTGTCGCTGCCGATGGCGAGAATGGTCACGTTCTGGAGGACGGTAAGCGTCACCATTTCGAGTTCCTCGGGATTTCCAGTTGCACCTGCCGCCGGAAGTACGAAGGATCCCAGCACGTCGACACTGTCGTTCGGCCGTACCATGCCTGATACGCCGGAAGCTCCAGAGACGGGTATGGAGACGGCGCGCATTTTCGCATTAATATCGTCGGAAAGATTCCGGCTACGCTGTTTGCCGCCATCGATGTACGTCCAGAGGACGGGATTCTTCATGTCGAGCGGATGGAGGAGCGTACGACCGACGATCCGCATGCGATCTGCTTCTAGAATGTTGTCATCGGTGACAGTTTTAGCGAAAACGGTCAGCAATCCAAAATCGCTGGGCTGGATTGTTGTTCCGCTGGGCAGCGGTCGTGCGGCGGCGAGGACTTGAACCGTCTCTGCATCCTTGTAGAGACGGTTTTTCTCCTTTTCGAAATTCGCATTCTTGGATTTGATCCACGAGTAGGAAAGGATGGCGGCGAGGATGCCGATGCCGATGGAAACGATGAGGATGAATTTCTGTTTCATATTATCTTTTTTTGGACGCTTCGCTTCTAACGTGATGATGCGTCTTGGTAGACGTCCCGTGTTTTCAGAGCAACTTCATTCCAGTCAAAGCTTCGTGCACGATCCAGTGCGACCGTGCGATTTCGGTTTCTGACGATGTTATCCGTGGCAACCGTAACCAGTGCTTGAGCAATGGACTCGGGGTCCTCGGGGGTGAAGTAGGTTACCGTCTCCTTGCAGATTTCTCGCAAGCCTGGGATGTCTGAGCAGGCGACGGGCGTTCCGCAGGCCATGGCTTCGGCGACTGGCATGCAAAAACCTTCATACAAACTCGGCATAACAAGGGCTGTGGCGGATCCCATCACGGCAGGAAGTTCGGCTTCCATGATTTCACCGATCCACGTGACGAAATCTTCGAGATCCAATTCTTTAATGAGGCGCGTGTGACGGGGAAGCGGGGTGCAACCGTAGCCGCCGAGCACGAGTCTAACCCCGTGTAGCATTTGCTTGGCTCGCGCAAATCCTCGGAAGAGTTCAACGAGGTTTTTGTGCCGGAGGTTGTTGCCGATGTAGAGCAGGATGGGGCGCTTGTAGTGGTTCGAAATCGCTGCCGCTGCATGTTGTTCTGGCTTTGTGGGCTTAAAAACTTTGTTAACGCCATGATGGATGACGCAACATTTTTCGATATCATTTGGAAAAAGATTTCTCAAATCGTCAAGCGTCGTTTGCGAAACAGCGATGGCCCGTGTGCAGGCGCGCAAAGCACTGCTAACGGAAGCGAGGTAGGCGACTCGTTCTTGGGGTGTCGTCTCAAACGGACAACGAATGGGGATGCAGTCGTGAAGCGTAAGCACCGTGGGTACGCTTTCGATCGGATGGCAAATGCGATGGGGCGTGTGATAAAGCGAGGGTTTAACCGTTTCAATGATCTGGTTGATGGCCGACCAGGACATCGGAGAATCTGGTGGAACATCACAGGCAAGGGTCACGATATTTTCTGCAGCGGCCAGCGTGTGGACGCTTGCGGAGTTTCCGATGAGGGTCAGCGTGTCGCCCGTTTTTGTGAAGAGCTCCGCGAGAGCCGAAGCGAGTTCGGCGGCGTAGCGACCTATTCCTGGAAATCGAGGGATTGCAGTTCTTGCGTCAAAAAGGACGTTCATAGCGACTCACCTTATACACCGATGACTTTGCGGATCTGAGAGGCGATGGATTCGGCCAGTCGGTCGCTGGTCTCTTGAGATGTCGCCTCAACCATGACTCTGCACATGGGTTGGGTCCCAGAATAGCGGACCAGTATTCTGCCCTTGTCCTGAAGTTCACTTTGGGCTTTCTCAATAGCCTTGACGACGCTCGGCATG
>JBBQIY010000099.1:0-7116 GCA_038325415.1 Kiritimatiellia bacterium | reverse complement strand
TCGCCATTCTTCTGTGGTGTTGCAAGAACAGGGACATGAATTATTTTGTCTAACTCCGCGTAAGTGCTTGATTTCCAACTTCTGACTCCTGTCTCCTGTCTTCTGACTCCTGTGGGCGTCAAACTATGTTGACGCCCACCCGGTGTAGAATAAAGGCTATCCAACGCTTTGACATCACTGCCGTCCTTTGGTAAAATCCTACCGCTATGAACGCACTTCGTAAAACTATTATCTTTCTTCCCGACGGCATGGCAGATGAGCCGATTGCTGAGCTTGGCGGTAAAACCCCTCTTCAAGCGGCAAAAACGCCAGGAATGGACTTTATTGCTCGCCAAGGGCGCTCCGGTACGCTCCTGACACTTCCGGCCAAATTTCCGACGTCAAGCGATGTCGCCAACATGTCGGTTCTCGGCTGTGATCTTGAAACGGAGTACTGCGGACGGGGTGTTCTTGAGGCCGCAAGCCAAGGGATTAAGCTGAGTAAAACCGATGTTGCATTTCGGTGCAATCTGATAACCGTAGGCGCGGACGGCAAGCTGGAAGATTTCTCCGGTGGCCATATCGATCAGAAGTCGGCCGAAGAACTCATTGTCTATCTCAATGCGCATCTGGCGATGGATAAAATTCGCTTTCATCCGGGCGTGAGCTACCGAAACCTTCTCATCCTTTCGGGTAATGAGTTCTCTGCTGACGTGTATTGCCAGAAACCGGACGACAACCCTGGGAATCTGGTCGCGGAGCACTTGCCACAGCTTAACGAAGGCGCAACGGGTGCCGATTTTACGCTGAAGACGCTGCTTGCGCTCATGGCAAAAGCAGCAGAAATCTTGTCCGCTGCGCCCGCCAATGTGCGTGCTGTCACCGAGGGGCGCTTGCCTGCAAATGCGATTTGGCTTTGGAGTCCTGGTCGTGCAGGAGCGATGCGCACGATGGCTGAACGGCATGGGATCCGATCGGCGGTAATATCCGCCGTCGATGTGATCAAAGGCCTCGGTTTTTGTCTTGGGATGGATGTAATCAATGTTCCTGGTGCCACTGGGTATATCGATACCAACTACGAAGGCAAGGCAGAGGCTGCGATCCGAGCGATTCAGGATCATGACCTTGTCTACGTACACGTGGAGGCCATTGACGAAGTGTCACATGCCCGCAATCTTCAGCTCAAGCTCAAGGCCATTGAAGATTTTGATTCGAGGATCATCTGCCCCGTCATCCGTGAATGCGGAGCAGAGGTCACCTACGTTGTCTTGCCGGATCATCCCGTGCCGATTTCACTGGGCAAGCATACGCGCACTCCGGTTCCGCTTGCGATTTGCGGCCCGGACATCGCCCCTGACAGCATCCAGGTTTTTGACGAGTTTGAAGCACCCAAGGGCGCACTAGGATTTTTGATCGGCCCCGAGTTAATGATGTATCTCTATCCAGGAAAAGAACAATGAATATTCTTGTAACAGGCGGAGCTGGCTACATCGGCAGCCACACGTGCGTTGAGGCGATCAAAGCGGGCCATCAAGTCACGGTGTTTGACAACCTCTGCAACTCGGCGGAAGAATCACTAAACCGCGTTGATCGCATTACCGGCACACGCCCAGACTTCATTCAAGCGGATCTTCTGGATAGGGCGGCGGTCACAGCGGCATTTGATGCGAAGTCGTACGATGCCGTGATCCACTTTGCCGGTCTTAAAGCCGTAGGGGAGTCCATCAGTAAGCCTTGGGAATATTTCAACAACAACATCACAGGATCGCTGAATCTCTTTGAAGCGATGCGTGCGCACGGCGTGTTCAATCTCGTGTTCAGTTCGTCGGCCACCGTGTATGGTAATCCGGAAAAAGTTCCACTTGCCGAAGATGCACCACTTTCGGCCGTTAATCCCTACGGGCGTACCAAGCTCTGGATCGAGGAAATGCTTCGCGACATGGCTGCGGCTGATGCGCGTTGGCACATCGTTTTGTTGCGATACTTCAATCCTGTCGGCGCACATCCAAGCGGTTTGATGGGGGAGGATCCCAACGGAATCCCCAACAATCTCATGCCGTATATCACTCAGGTCGCCGTTGGAAGGCTTAGGGAACTGAGCATTTTTGGAAATGATTATCCTACGCGCGACGGCACTTGCATTCGCGACTACATCCACGTGTGCGATCTGGCGGACGGACACATCAGCGCCCTCAACGCGATTGCAGGGCTTCCGGGATGTATCCCTATCAACCTAGGGACGGGTGATGGCTTTACGGTGCTTGAGCTCGTGCATGCGTTTGAAAAGGCAACGGGTAAGACACTGACACATAAAATTGCGCCTCGCCGTCCTGGCGATGCGGCGGCATCCTACGCCGATGCTTCGCGAGCGCTCGCGCGACTCGGTTGGAAGGCCAAGCGCGGTGTAGACGAGATATGCCGCGATGCTTGGAACTGGCAGTCCAAGAACCCACAAGGGTATCAGTAAGCCGATCAGTCGATTGTCCGGATATACAGCCGATGTTATCAGCAGTGATCGACTTAAATCTTGTAAATCTTTTAGTCTTGTCTTAAAATTGCGAAGTATTAAGTGCTAAATGTTTTTAGCATGGTTTGAGCATTTTCACTTTTATAAAGAGGATGGACTATGAACGATAAATTAACGCAGAAAACACAAGAGGCCATTTCGGCGGCGCAACAAACGGCGACTCGCTACAGCCATCAGTCCGTTGATGTACCGCATTTGCTTTTGGCTCTGATCACCCAGGAGAATGGGCTCATCCCACGTATCTTCGAGAAGGTAGGCGTGAATGTTGCCTCGGTTCAGGCATCGGTTGAAGGCCTTTTGGATAGGCTTCCGCGTGTGAGCGGTCAGTCGACGGAGTCGGGCAAGGTTTACGTTTCTCAAGAATTTCAGTCCCTCCTCGTCAAAGCAGGAGACCATGCCACGCGGCTGAAGGACGAGTATGTCTCCGTTGAGCATCTGCTGTTGGCAATGCTAGATGGCGATAAGCGTTCTGAGACCTACAAGATTCTGGAGAAAGCGGGGTTGGATACGGCGGCGGTGCTGGAGGCTTTAAAGTCAGTGCGAGGCAGTCAGCGCGTAACCACGGATTCACCTGAGTCCCAGTACGAGGCGTTGGAGAAGTATGGAACCGATCTCGTGGCGATGGCACGACAGAATAAGCTCGATCCTGTAATCGGTCGCGATTCTGAAATTCGTGCCGTGACGCGTATTCTTTCGCGCAAGACAAAGAACAACCCTGTGCTGATCGGTGAACCGGGCGTCGGTAAAACGGCGATTGTCGAAGGGTTGGCGCAGCGTATTGTCCGTGGCGACGTTCCGGAGAACCTCAAGGGACGTTCGATCTACTCTCTCGACATGACCGCGCTCATGGCGGGTGCAAAATACCGTGGCGAGTTTGAAGAGCGTCTGAAGGCCGTACTCAACGAGATCAAGGCGGCAGAGGGAAACATCATTCTCTTCATCGACGAGATTCACACCATTGTCGGCGCCGGCAAGACCGAGGGATCGACCGATGCGGCAAACATGCTCAAGCCGATGCTGGCGCGGGGCGAGTTACACTGCATTGGTGCGACCACGCTCAACGAGTATCGCCTGCACATGGAAAAGGATGCGGCGCTGGAACGCCGCTTTCAACCAGTAACCGTCGATGCACCCACCGTGGAGGATACAATTTCGATCTTGCGCGGACTACGTGATCGCTTCGAGCTGTACCATAACGTGAGAATTCAAGATGCAGCCATCGTTTCCGCTGCCGTGCTGTCGGATCGCTATGTCTCGGATCGCTTCCTGCCGGATAAGGCTATTGACCTCATCGACGAGGCCTGCGCTTCGATCCGCACGGAAATGGACTCCATGCCCGCTGAGCTTGATGAAGTTACGCGCAAGGTCATGCGTCTCGAAATCGAAGAGACGGCGTTGAAAAAGGAGAAGGACAAGGCGAGCCTCGATCGGCTCGAAATTTTAAGGAAAGAGCTGGCCGATCTGCGCACGAGTTCGGATGCCATGCGGATGCAGTGGGAGTCTGAGAAAGGCGCAATTGAAAAGATTCGCGGCGTACGCGAGGAACTGGACAAGGTTCGCAACGCCTGCGAGAAAGCGGAACGCGCGTACGACCTGAATAAGGTTGCGGAACTGCGCTATGGCAAGATTCCGGAGTTGGAAAAGAAACTTGCGGCACTCCAGCAGATGGCAGATTCAAAGGCCGAGTCACGGTTGCTTCACGAGGAGGTGTCAGAGGACGAAATCGCCGATGTCGTTGCTCGGTGGACGGGTATTCCGGTGAAGCGCCTTATTGAATCCGAGCGGGAGAAACTGCTACGTCTGCCGGAAGAGCTTCACAAGCGGGTTATCGGGCAAGACGAGGCCGTGCAGTCGGTTGCTGATGCTGTGCTACGTGCTCGTGCGGGCATCCAGAACAAGAAACGGCCGATCGGCTCATTCCTATTCCTTGGACCGACTGGTGTTGGCAAAACAGAACTAGCGCGGACGTTGGCGGAGGATTTATTCGACTCGGATACGCAGATGGTTCGCCTCGATATGTCGGAGTATATGGAGAAATTCTCCGTATCACGTCTTGTCGGTGCACCTCCGGGGTATGTGGGCTATGAGGAAGGTGGACAGCTTACTGAAGCCGTGCGCCGAAAGCCGTATTCGGTTGTTCTGCTCGATGAAATCGAGAAGGCGCATCCCGATGTGTTCAACATCCTGTTGCAGGTGCTTGACGATGGACGCCTTACTGATTCCCATGGTCGTACAGTGAACTTCCGCAACACCATCATCATCATGACCAGCAACCTCGGGTCTCAGTACCTTCTGGAGGGGCTTTCGAAGAACGGAGAAATCTCCGACGAGGCACGCAAGGCGGTCATGACACTTCTAAAGGAGACGTTCCGTCCAGAATTTCTGAACCGTCTCGATGAGACCGTGGTTTTCAAGCCGCTGAACAAGAGCGAAATCCATGCGATCGTAAGGCTTTTGCTTAAGGAGCTTGAGAAACGTCTTAATGATCGAGGTCTCAAGCTAGAGGTCAGCGATTCTGCGATCGATCTCATCGTGGAGCGCGGATACGATCCAGTTTACGGCGCGCGACCACTCAAGCGCCATATCCAGAGCGGTCTGGAAACACCGATTGCCCGTGCGATCATTAAAGGCGATTTCGCCTCCGATGCGACGGTGCGGGTGAGCGTTGTTAAGGGTGAGTTCAGCATCGTGGTCAAATAAAAGATAAGTTGCGAGTTGCGAGTGGAGAGAATTGTAGACGCGGCGTCCTCGCCGCGTTTCTCCTCTGTGATAGGAAACGCAACGCGCTGGGTTAAGTTTAGTCCGCAGATTTCGCAGATTTCGCAGATTTGGGTGATGATTTTTGGGAGAGAAGTCGCTAAGAAGAATTTGCGAGTGGCTGTAGACGCGGCGTCCTCGTCGCGCCCTCGCAGGGCAAGCAGACGCTTGCCCCCCCATGTGTTCTTTCGCCCTTCGCTTCGCGCCTCTTTGGATGAGGGGCGTCCCCGCCCCGGATTGGGCGTTCCACTCGCTACTCAAAACTCACAACTCTCGCAAAAAAGGTGGGGCGCAACCGTCTCGGCAAGCCGTCACTTTGCCGTGGCTCAAGGAGCGGCAACCTCACATGAGAGAAGGATCGAGTCGCTTCGCTGAGGGAGTAAGGAGCAGTTGTTTTCTGCAAGCAGGGACTGCTTGCAGAAAGAGTGTAAAAGCATTGCAAAAGTGAAGTCGCCAGTTTTACCCTCTTTTTTTGGGCTGTCCCCAGCCCGCAAACCAAGCTTGAATATGCGGAACTCTCCTGTAGCCGCGATCGGTGATCGCGGTTCGCTCCGGGTTCACCGAACCCAGCTACAGGGGGCGTCACAGTCTCACGCATTATTCTGCCATTGGCCAATCGACCGAATCGACCCCCTCAGCATATAGACTGATCAAAAACACTTTTGCCATTGACATTAATACGCCAATGGCGTACAATCCTGACATGTTGATTTTAGAAACCAGCGTTTTCACTCGGCGGATCTCTGAGTGCATGTCCGACGATGCTTATGGAGAGCTTCAGCGTTTTCTTGCTGCTGATCCAGAGTCTGGGGATATCATTCCGGGGTCTGGAGGGTTGCGGAAAATACGGTGGGCTGGATCTGGGCGAGGGAAACGAGGAGGAACGCGTCTGATCTACTACTGGTGGATACCTGATAAACTAATGATGTTGTTCGTTTATCGAAAGAATGAGACACAAGATTTGACGGCAACACAAACAAAGCAACTTCGAGCGTTGGTGGAGGAATGGTTGAATGAAAACAAATGATTTTAATGAACTGATGGAAAGCGTCAAAGAGGCAGGGAAGATTATGGCTGGCAAGGTTTCACCTTCCCGTCGTACTGTGGTCTCGCCGATGGATATCAAGCGCATACGAAGTTCGCTAAACGTGAGTCAGAACTTATTTGCGGAAATGATTGGCGTTAGCGTCGATACGCTTCAGAACTGGGAGCAGGGAAGACGTGCGCCCAAAGGACCTGCTAGAGCCCTTCTGCTAGTAGCTGAAAAAAATCCAGGTGCTGTGCTCGCTGCCTTGCATTGAGCGTGAGACAGTTGCATGAAAAACAACTGCAAGCAATCTTCATGTTTCTGCTATAATGTCCAAACGAAAGACAGATTCGTGCAGAGAGAAGAAGCGAGGGAAGCTTGCGTTGCTTTTGATTTGATTTACGCATGCAATTCGTGCCGGATGGCTCGGCACAGGGTCTTGTCGCGTTGTTTGTGAATGATATCGATGAAAGGAAGCCGAGATGGACATCAATGATTTTTTGAAGGGTTCTGAGTATAGCTTGTCGTTGTTTGCCCCAGCAGATGTTGAAGAGCTGAAAGCTCGAATCCATGTTCATCCTTCCGGCAAGAACAAGGGGCTGTATGTCGAGTGCCTCGTTCGCGATAAGGAGATCAAGTTGACGCCCGAGGAGGTCGTCCGCCAACTCTACGCGAAGAAGCTGATTTCCGAATATGGGTACGACAAGAGTCGTCTCGTCTTCGAACGTCCGATTTTCTTCGGACGCGAGGCCAAGCGTGCTGACATTGTGATTCGAGACGCCAAAGATCATGACACGCCCTATATCATCGTGGAGGTGAAGAAGCC
>JBBQIY010000098.1:0-7160 GCA_038325415.1 Kiritimatiellia bacterium | reverse complement strand
GCAAATCCCGATCCCATCCGTCCCAAATCGTCAGGGACATATTCCGGTAAGTCTCACTGCTCCCCGGACCGGTCAACTCTTGCGTCGGTGCCTGATGGACAATGCCGTAGTTTGCAACCGAGCCGTTCGAATCAAGAGACGCTCCGAGAAAGGGAAGAATACGACGCGAAGACTCGATATTTTGCACAATATCGCCAATGGTCATGCTGGCGCTTCTTTCGTTGTAGTCACTCCACTGGTTAATTGCCTTCGTGGATGTAAACGGATCGTCCGCTCGAGGACCAGAGGCGCTGTTGCTTCCGATGAACGCCGCCGGCGAGGACGAGGCATGACTGTTGAAACGCGGGAAGAAATAAGAAAGCAGGCCGAATGTAAACACACGCCCGTCACCCCCCGCACTCCAGATGTTCTCTGTTTTTGACCGCTGGCGTATGGTGTCCTGAACCGTCGTTGTCATCATGTTCGTATGCGGATACTCGTAACTGAGCGGTTGGCCCGCCCCAGGATAGTAGTCAACAGGAGGGTAGCGACCGTAGGTGGCGCGGAACTCTTCGAGTGCTTGGGCGACGCGTTCCAGCCGCTCCCGCGTCTTGGCCTCGGCATTTTTGACGCCGGATAGACCCATTAACTGTAGAACCATTCCCGCGAGTACAATAATGATCACAAAAACGATCATCAGCTCGATCAGAGTGAATCCGCTTCTATTTTTAACTTTCGTTTTCATAAAGTTCTCCTTTCTAGCGCGTTAAATGATTAACCGCCACTCATACCACTGATAATCGTCGTGAGCGGCATAAACATGGCCACAACAATTGTTCCAACGATGAGCGCAAGCACCACGATCATCACCGGCTCGATGATGGAGGTCAGCGCGTCAACGGCATTGTCCACTTCGTCATCGTACGTATTCGCAATTCGCTCCAACATGTTCGGAAGAGCGCCGGTCTCCTCGCCAACGTCCACCATGCTGATCACCATGGCCGGGAAAACTTTTGAGCGCTCCATCGGAGGCGTCATGCTCTCGCCTTCCTTCACGCTGTCGTGAATCGATTGATAAGCCTTGGCAATCATTGCGTTACCGGCTGTGTCGCGAACGATGTCGAGAGCCTGGAGCACGGGAACACCGGACTGCATCAGCGTACCAAGGGTACGGGTCGAGCGGGCGATCGACGATTTCCTGAGTAAGTCGCCGACGCCGGGCAGGTGCATCTTGAGCCGATCGATAAACATCTGCCCTGTCGCCGTTTTATACCAAAGACGAATCACCACGACGATGGCGATGACGCCACCGATCATCACCGGCAGGTTGGTGGAGAAGCCCTTGCTAAAATTCATCACCGCCTGCGTAAGCGCCGGCATCTTCTTGGAACCTTCCATGAGGTCGGCAAAAACTTTTTCAAATTGCGGGATCACTTTAACCATCAGGAATCCCGTGATGCCCAAAGCAACGATGAGCACCACGACTGGGTACGTCATCGCACTCTTGACCTTATTCTTGATCTTCTCGGCCTTTTCGAGGAATTCGGCAAGTCGGTTCAAGGACTGTTCGAGAACACCGCCGGCCTCACCGGCCTTCGCCATGTTGACGTAAAGATGATCGAAAATCTTCGGATATTGCGCCAAGGCCTCCGAGAATGTCGAGCCCCCTTCCACGGCAGTTCCCATGCCCAAGAGCGCTGCCTTCAACGTCGAATTCTTCGTTTGTTTTGTCAAAATGCGAAGACCCCGCATCAGCGGAAGTCCCGAGTCCACCAGCGTGGCAAGCTGGCGGGTCAACACCATGAGTTCCTTCGCTTTGACCCGCTTTTTGAAAATTGCAGGCAGCTTGATGTTCATATCGCCAGACAGACCGGATTTCGCCTTCTGTTGCCCGCCGACTGGTGTTATCGTTTGCGGGAAAAGATTATTCTGCCTCAGGAGCGAAACCGCTTGGTTTTGATCCTTGGCCTCCACGACGCCCTTCTGCTCCTTGCCATGACCGTCCATCGCTACATAGTTGAACTTTTGCATATCGTCTCTCCGATTTAGTCGTTCGACATCGAAATTATTCAAAATTCGATACGGAATCGAGATCTGAGATCTGTGAGTTCACAGCCAGCACCTCTACCTCCGTCCGTGAGTTGTATTCTACCAAATAATCAAGGGTGAAACAACGGATAAATAAAAAAACACGCACAATAAAAACCCGTTCCATCCGTTTGCCGACTATTGTATGATAAGAAGCTTGAAAGACCAAAAATAGAAACTCAAGCAACGACGAGGAGAATGTCACATGCTTAAACCATTCTGGACTTCACTTGCCTTTATGCTGGCATCAACGCTCTGGGGTCAAGATGTCTATCAGAAAGCCACCCTCCCATCGCCACAGTCAGACGTTGATCGATTGCTGGAAAGTGTTTGGAAAAAACACGCGCTTTCTCCCGCGCGGGAAGCATCCGATTCGGTTTTTGTCCGACGCGCCTACCTCGATTTTTTGGGCCGAACACCATCCCTCGAAGAAGCAAAGGCCTACGTCGAATCCGATTCTAAAGAGAAGCGGGCACTTCTCATTGAACAATTGCTAACCTCACCCGAGTTTGCACTCTATGGAACCTTACGCTTCGGGGATGCCTTGCGTATCAAATCAGAATTTCCCATCAATCTCTGGCCCAATGCCGTTTATCCCTATACACGCCGCGTCCATGAGTTTCTAGCCAAGAATGAACCCTACGACCACTTTGTCCGTGCGTTGCTACTCTCCGAAGGAAGCAACTTTCGGCAGTCGGAAGTCAATTTCTACCGCGCCATGGCCATCCGCTCTCCCGAAGGGATTGCCGATGCGGCTGCGTCCTTCCTCATGGGGAGTCCGCTGACCGATCTGCCAGAAACCGTGCAAAAAACACTCCCCGCCTTTTTCGAATGCGTTACCTACAAAAAAACGAAAGAATGGAAAGAGGAAATCGTGATGGCGGAGCGCTTGGATTCCGCACGTGAGTTTACGCTACCCAACGGAAAAGTCATCTCTGTAGAAAAAGGAGGCGACCCGCGGAAAGCGTTCTGCCAGTATCTGACCGAACAGGAGAATCCCTATTTCGCTCAAGCACTAGTCCAACGGGTTTGGGGTTGGTTTTTTGGTAATAGCCCGAAAGCGGATGACGAAGTTCTCGCGTTTCTGTCTGCCGAGTTCAAACAATCCAGCTACGATCTGCAATCCCTCTGCCGCATGATCGGCAACTCAAGTGCCTATCGCCTCTCTTCCTTCTATGATGGCGATATTGAAAAAGCCCTCGCCTGCCATGCCGTGTATCCACTACGACGCCTAGGAGCCGAAGTGCTGGACGATACCATTCGAGCGATCACCCGAACTCCTGCTAAATTTTCGAGCGTAATTCCAGAACCGTTTACCTTCATCCCTGCGGACATGCGAACCATCGCGCTTGCCGACGGCTCGATCAATGATTCGTTCTTGCTTCTGTTTGGCCGTCCTCCCCGCGACAGCGGATTACCAGAGGAACGAAACAACGAGATTTCAACAAAACAGCGCCTCTTCCTTTACAACTCCGGCGACCTTTTCCGTCGCTTGTCCAAAATGCCAATCCCCAGTCGTGATCCGAAGGACCGCATTTCTAACCTCTATTGGATTTTCTATGCGCGTCCACCCACAGAAAACGAACTCAGCACCGCGATGACGACGTTCGGAGCCAAAGGAAAGCAAAATAAACAGTTTTACGGCGATTTAGCGTGGATTCTGCTAAATTCAAAAGAATTCATCCATCAGCACTGAGATCTTACCCATGAAACCCTTTTTTACACTCCTTTCTTTTCTTGCTTTTGCCGGCATACTCGACGCCGCCAATACCCCAGCCAAAAGCGTCATCGAAATCTGGGTCTGGGGCGGCCCCTCCCAGCTCGAGACCGTCGATCCCAAACCGCTGGCGGATAAAGCCTATAACAACGGGCTCAAGGCCATCCCCACGAATGTGCCAGGCATCGAAATCGGCGAGTTGCTGCCGAAGCTGGCGCAACACGCTGATAAATTTTCGATCATCCGGAGTATGACGCATACTCAGAACGGACACGAGATCGCCACCTACCTGATGCAGACTGGGCGTGAACCCGGCGGTGGCAGAGTCTTCCCCGCCATCGGCGCCGTTATTGCTATGTTCAAATCGAAAGACTATCACGGCGACATCCCCCCGTATGTCATTCTCACCGTTCCCAAGGGGCGCTTTTCAGAAATCGGCTTCCTCAGCGAACAATTCAGTCCTCTCGTGACTGGAGGCAATCCCAATGCGGCTCAATTTACGGTCGACGGCATCACGCCCCCAGGCGGACTTTCCAAAGAAGCGCAGGAAGCGCGCTTCGCTCTGGCCGAGTCACTGGACACCTTCGGCCGCGAGGCGCAGGACCGCTTCGCAGTGCTTGAAGCGTTCGACCGCGCAGGAACAGAAGCGAGAGCCATCATGTCGGGTGACGCCGCGAAGGTCTTCGACCTTTCGCTCGAGACACCCGAAATGCGAGACAAATACGGACGGAATTCTTTTGGCCAGTCGTGCCTTACCGCACGTCGCCTCGTCGAAGCTGGCATCCCCTATATTACCCTCAATGCTCAAGGATGGGATTCCCACAAAAAACATTTTGAAACGATGAAGCAGAAAACGGCTGAAATGGATCAGGGCGTCGCCGCCTTGCTGGAAGATTTGGAAGCAAAGGGCTTGCTGGACACAACCTTGGTCTGGTGGACAGGCGAGTTCGGCCGGACACCGAAAATCTCCTGGGAACCTCCCTGGAATGGAGGACGTGGCCATTACGCGAAATGCTTTTCCGCCTTGGTTGCCGGTGGCGGCTTCCAAGGTGGCAAAGTTGTCGGAGAATCCGACGAGACTGCATCCAACGTGATTTCACGCCCCGTGGCTCCGCAAGATTTGCTGGGCAGCATTTATGAACTGTGCGGAATTGATCCCGATGGATTGCTCCCCAACCACATCGGATTCGAAACCTCGATCCTCACTCCAGAAAGCAAGGCGGGCAGACTGCGTGAACTCTATAAAGCGCAGGAGGTGAAAAAATGAAAAACATTTTGTTCTACACCGTTTTGTTCGCATCGTTTGCGGCATTCGCAGCAGAACCTTACGTCGGGTATCTTTATCCGGCCGGAATGAAAAAAGGGACGACGTCGCAAATCATCGTTGGCGGACAGGCCCTCTGGGGGAACGTCAAGCCGCTTATATCAGATCCAGGAATAAAAGTGCTGTCGGTTACGGTCGTCCCGAATTTTTCAAACCCTACCGAAAACCAACGGCGCTATCTTCAGAAATGCCTCGTCCATCTCATGGAAGGAGGAACAGACCTGCTGCCCCCGCCGGAGGAAGCAGAACAAGAAGGCTGGCGCACTAATCCCTGGTGGAAGAAAATGGATACGCTGGACACCTTATCCCGATCACTCGTCGCCAAAGACCTCTATTTGAAAAGAAACGCGCTCCAAGCCACACCGTCGATCCAACAACTTCTCATCGTAGAGCTTGAGGTCCCCGATGCCGTCAAAGCTGGCGAATATTCTATTCGCTTCTTCAGCGGCAATGGCGTCTCCAACGTTAAGCGTTTCTTCGTCGATGATGCGGGCCATTTCAACGAACCGGTATTTGCTCCACCCGCGTTCGCAGCAACAAACGCTTTGCCTGTCATCGACACAGTCCCCTCCATCGTGAATGGGCAGATCCTGCCGGGTGAAACCGACCGCTTTATTTTTCACCTCAAAGCCAAACAAGATTATACATTCTCGCTTTGCGGGCGCGAACTGCAACCGCTCATCGGCGATGCTGTGCCAGGGCATTTCCAAGCCGTCCTGCGCATCGTCGATACGAACGGCACTGAAAAGGCATTTGCCGATGATGACTACAATCAAGTGGATCCTGTACTGCGCTTCACGCCCGAGCAAGACGGCGACTATACGCTTGAAGTCCGTGACAGCCTCTACCGAGGTCGTGCCGATTTTGTTTACCGAGTCGTAACGACTGAGGGGACGATACCGTATTGTCCGCGAGAAAGCGCGATTGTCGTTCCCCAAACGATGCATACAATGACCGCAGACGAAGCCCAGCCAAAAATACTCAACGCTCAGGAATCGCTTGTAATCATCGGTACTTTTTCAGAAAAAGGCCATACCGACATCTTCCGCGTACAAGCCGTCAAAGATGAAGAGCTCGTGATCGAAGTCTTCGCACGACGTCTCGATTCACCTTTAGATTCACGCCTTCGTCTCCGCAACCCAGACGGAACCCTTCTCGCAGAAAATGATGACGCCAACGTTGAACTGAACATCGGCTCCTTCGTCCAGAACACCGATTCCTACCTGCGGGTCAAAATCCCAGCGAACGGAGTTTACTCAATCGAATTCTCCGACCGTATTCATGGCGGAGATGAAAATTATCGATACCGACTCCAAATCCGACATCCCGCACCCGACTGCACGGTGTACAGTGCCAAGTCGAATTTGAACATACCAGAAAATGGTGCCGCACTCACATTCTACGCTGTGCGCACGGACGGTTTTGATGGCCCGATCAAACTCCTCTGCGACGATTGGCCTATTGCGGATAACGCCGAAATCCTCGCCATGCAAAATTCAGGCACCATCCGGTTCAAACCTTCCCCGACACGCACTTACCTGCCGAAGGCCATCCACCTCTTTGCCGAATTCACTGTCAACGGCCGCACCATCAAAAAAGCCATTGTTCCAGCAGACGACATCATGCAGGCGTTTGCCTACCAACACCTGCTTCCCGCTCCCGACTTAGTCGCCTTCGGCATCAATCCCCCCAAAAACAAAAAGAAGTAAGCCTGCCCGCTTCTCGCTTTCTCTGGGAATCAGGAATTATTTGTGTTTTTTGTGGCTACCCCATTCACCACCTTCCGGCCTGGCTCCTGCCCTCTTTTACACTCTCTCTTCAACCAGTCTCTGGTTGAAGATCGTTTTGATTTAGCAATGCATATTGGGTGGGATTCAATTTAGTTGATTCCCACCCAGAACCCAGAAGTCTGGAGTCAGAATACAGCATTGATTCTCAACATGTTACGCACAGTTTCGCCATTCTTCTATGGTGTCGCAAGAACAGGGACATGAATTATTTTGTCTAACTCCGCGTAAGTGCTTGATTTCCAACTTCTGACTCCTGTCTCCT
>JBBQIY010000097.1:0-7211 GCA_038325415.1 Kiritimatiellia bacterium | reverse complement strand
CATCGGGAGGCGGAGCCTTGTCGTTCCAAGCAGCTTTTACTTTCGATAAAGCATCCGCTGTCTTGGCTCCGTAGTAGCCTTCGTGATCCGAATCGAAAGGAATGCCTTCTGCCACATCGGGCCAGACAGCGTTTTGATGGAGACCCGCTTTGCGCGAGCCGACGAAGTCGTAGTCGACACCTGCATCGCGGAGCAGGCGCTGGAGAGGCAGCCGATAGGTCCACTCCTCGCGATCGGTCTTTCCGCCCTGGGTAATGGAATCGCCCACGCAGAGGATGCGGTAGGGGGCGGCGGGGAGATTCGTTGCAACCATGGAGACTGTCAGGCAGACGGCGGCAGATGCTATTCGAACTCGTAGGTTCTTGCTCATTGTTTTTTTCCTTTGGTAATGGATGTGCTACTTTACTTTTAGAAGGGAATGGGAGCTTTGCTCACCAAGTGTCGGGGATTATAATGGATTGTGAGTACGTTGGGTAAAAAAAGTATCGAGAGCACTGTCTTATCAAACATGTTGACTTGCGTGCGTACACCTGCCAAGTCACCTGCCAATGGGTGGGATTCAATTTAGTTGAATCCCACCAAGAATACAGAAGTCAGGAGTCAGAATACAGCATTGATTTTCAACATGTTATACACAATTTTACCATTTTTTGTGGTGTTGCAAGAACTGGGACATGAATTATTTTGTCTAAATTCGCGTAAGTGCTTGATTTTCAACTTCTGACTCCTGTATTCTGTCTTCTGACTCCTGTGGGCGTCAAACTATTTTGACGCGCACCCCCTGCCAATTCGCGCCAATTTCTCCGCTTGCGTTTTCCTATTGAAGGCGTTAAAGTAATGTCTTTACTGGTGTTGGTGTGATTCGATTTCCGACCCGCAGAAACCAAGTGGAGGATGGGTGATGAGAAAAGTTCAATTTTTCGTAATGATAACAACGCTTCTGTGCGCGAATCTCGTTGGTGCACAGACCGTGTGGGAGGATTTTACTTCGCCTCAACAGGGTCTCTCGAACGAGTTCCGGCCAACGCCTTTTCTAGGCAAAGTCGGCACAGGGTCTTTATCCACTCGAATGCGCGGGAAACATCCGCCATTTAAAACCGTTGCGGAGGCGGAAGCCAACGAAAAACGCATCGAGCTATTGAAGAAGAAGGTTCTGGTTCCTCTGGGCGGACTCTACTTGGGTGATTTGATCATCCACGCTTCTGATGCTTCGGTTAAGGGGCCCGTTTCTGTTCAGCTTCAGTATTATGCCGTTGATGCGAAGGATATCGCCTATCCGCCCTTGGGAGAAGTGCTTCCAGACGACTTTCAGCTTGTTCCGCACGGACCTCTCGGCAACGTGTGCGGCTCCTATTTCTACCAGGATCTCCCAGCGGAATTTCCGCTTGTGGTGGACATTCCGTTCCTTCCCGTTTCATCCGGCGGGGTCAAGGACGCCACGAACGGCATCAGCGCCGCGTTCGTCACCTACGTGGCAAAAGATGCGGAAGGCAAACATATAGCATCGGGTGTACTTCCAGCGATTGACTTTAGTTCAGGAAGTGGGGGCGGCTATTACTATTACAAAATGAGGAAGATCGGCGGAGAATCTGACGAGGAGAAGGAGAACTCCAGCTTCGATGGCTTGGTAACCAAGGCGCTTCCCGACGGCTATTCCGCCTATAATAATGTGGAGTCGATCTGGATGACCCATAAGTTGCTGGACTCCTGTGCAGGCCAAGAAAACCTGCTTCGACGGCTTCTGATGACGGGTATGGAGGTGTCGGGCCCAACGTCTGTCGTCGAGCGTCTGTACACGAGGGTTGGCATTCCATTGGTCACGAATGAATTCGGGGGTCTGTCCTTCTGGGCACACGGTTTCCAGCGTCGCTGGGATATCGGTGAGGGTTCTGGCCATTCACGCGAGAGTTCGCAGACGGACGTAGGGAAGAGCGTTTTCGGGACGGACGAGGACGTCTTCGACAAGGACTGTTCCAAGCAATTCAGCATCTATGCCCTTGTCTGTTTCGGGATCTTTATTCTCGGAGCCGCCGTTATTTTGATCTTCGTGTTTTGTCGCCTGAAGGGTGAACGTCGCGTCGTGGTCTGGTGGGTGTTACCCGCTTGGACGGTTGTCTTCTCCATCGTGGCGTTGATTGGTGGGCTTCTGGTCTTGGATCGACGATCCAAGACGGACTGCACTGAACTGCGTTTTGCCGTTTCAGAATGGCCTGAAATGCTGTGCCACGCTCAGGTGAAAACCATTTCTTTTACGACGGACAACTATGAATGGAGCCTACCCCAAGGCGCTGATCTGGCAGATACGGCGATTGTGCCGGACACCATCGACCGCTTTGCAAAGCACTGCGACATTACCGAATCTCGGATGGGATTGCGGGTTCTCGCCGCCCGAGAATCGTGTAAGGGTGCTAAGAAAACGGTCGCCGTGAACTGGTTTGAAAAGGCAGAATTCCCCATTCAGTTTTCCGAATCGATCGTGACGGGAGCGGTTCCGGTTGTTTCTACGTCTCTGCAAATGGACGACGTGTATGTACGGATGGACGGTATATGGTATCGGCTCGGGCCGATGCAGGCAGGTGAAAAACGGGAGGTTGGTAAGGCGAGTGCAATTCCACCTGCGGGCGCCGCCACTGTTGACTGGGACACCACGACGATCTGTAAGAAATGTGGTCGGAGCCACTCGCCGAAAACCGGAAACCCGCTGGGATGCCCCTCCATGGTGTATGGAATCAGAGGCGTGGTTACGCTCGGCGTGAAGCACGACACCCCACTTCGGGCGATGCCCGTGTGGAAGGGTGAATCAGTCGAGAAAGGCCGAACGATATGGGTGACAAAATGGTAATGAACCGCGAAACGGTCTTAATGATCGAGGGGATTAACAAGCACTACCCGAACGGTGTTGAAGCCGTGAAGGATTTGTCCCTTGAGGTATGTCAAGGAGAAGTCTTCGGACTGGTCGGACCTAATGGTGCTGGTAAATCCACGCTTCTCAAACTCATTGCGGGACTGCTACGCCCAGAACGGGGTTCGATCACGGTCTGCGGGCACGACATCACCGGGCAACCTCCCGTTGCGGCACGGTTTGTTGGGCTCATGCCCGATCCACTTGGCGTTTACACGGACATTTCGTGCCGCGAATATCTCCAATTTTTCGGCAGAGTCTACGGCTTGAAGGGTGATGACCTTGAGAGACGCATCGCCCGGACGGTCGATCAATTGGCGCTTGGGCCTTGGATGAATTCCGAAGCGGAAACGCTTTCCGCCGGCTGGCAACGTCGTCTGGCTCTCGGAAGAATTCTGCTTTTGGAAACCCCGCTTTTGCTCCTTGATGAGCCGGCCGCAGGGCTCGACATTCGTGCGCGTTCCGAACTTCTTGGAATCGTTCGCAACCTTACCGCAAGCGGACGAACGGTTGTGATCTCGTCGCATATTCTGCCGGAGTTGGAGGAACTTGCCGACCGCTTCGGTGTGATGGACAACGGACGCTGGGTTGATATCGCGGCTGGACATCGCTTTGCCACGCGCGATGAGATCCGCCATGGCATCGGTCGCTGCCAATGGAGCATTGAGTGCAGTGACGTCGCCAAGGCACATGCCGCATTGGAAGCCGCCGGAGAGGCGGATGCGAGGATGACCGCCACGGGCGTGGTCTTCACCACGACCGAGGACACGAAGGCCTCGGCCAATCTCGCCGCTGTCGTGTCCGCGAATGTGCAGGTGACGGGATTCCGGCGATTAGGAGCCGATCTATCGGATGTCGTGATGAAAGTTTTGGAAGGAGACGTAAAATGATAAACCCCCTCTATTGGCTTGACCTACGTGTTCGCGTTCGCGAGCGACGTCTGTGGGTGATCACGCTCTTGTTCATCTTCGTGCCGCTGGCGATTTCTTCGCTTGCGGTAGCGGTGTCAACTTCCAGCAGCACCCCGAACAAGTCACCCGGCCAAACTGCGATGGTGATCTTGTCGTCGGCCATGTTCTGTCATCTCGGATTGATTGTTCTCTTGTCGCCGCTCGTTTCCGCCCAGCGGATTTCCCAAGAGCGGGAGCAACGAACGTATGCAGCGCTCATCAATTCCCCGCTTACCCCGCACCGGATCGTGTTTGGCAAGCTTCTCGGGGCTTGGACGTTCCTCCTGTGGATCTCTATTCTTTCGTTGCCTTTCGCAGTCCTCTCTTGGCTATGGGGCGGAATCGGGCTCGGGACTATTCTGGCGTTTATGGTTCTGAATACGCTGGCTGGGATGACGCTCGTCTCGATTTCGCTTGGCTTTTCTGGCTTGTTCGGTCGTTCGATGAGTGCCTACATTACCTCGGCCATTGTTCTCTTCTTGTGGTGCATTGCTCTGCCCATTGCGGGCATGTTCCTTGGCAAAATCGTTGATGGCAGTGCCCCTCCCCAATGGGTGTTCTACCTTTTCTTTCTCCATAATCCCGCCGCTCCCCAGATCTGGTTGATGCTTCACGCCAGCGGTGACGTCGTCGCCTACACAGGCACGGGAATCATCGGGGCTATCTATGGCGTGGGCTGTTGGATCGTGTTCTCGTTAATCGGATACGGCCTTGCTGTTCACGGTGTGAAAAGGGAGGTTTGTTGAATCTTAACTTTACGGTGATCGATGTCGAGACGGCAAACTTTGACCGCGCGTCGATCTGTCAGATCGGGCTGGTGCGATATGAAGCGGGCCACTGCGTTCAGGAATGGGAGACGCTCGTCGATCCGCGGGATTATTTCGATGGACGAAATATCGCGGTTCACGGTATTCGTGCTGCGGATGTTAAGGGTGCGCCAACCTTCGCAGAAATCGCTGATCCCTTGCGTGGGTTTATGGATGGATTTACGGTGGTCAGCCATACCGCTTTTGATAAAACTGCGATTCATGGGGCGTCTCAGAAGCATGGCGTTCTAAGCCCGACATGCCGTTGGCTGGATTCTGCCTGTGTGGCCCGGCGAGCATGGAGCCGCGACGAGGTAGGGGGCTATGGTCTCCACGACCTCTGCGGCCTTCTAGGATACCAATTCAGGCATCACGACGCATTGGAGGATGCGAAGGCGGCAGCGCACATTTTTATGGCGGCCGTCGAACTCGCGGGGCTGGATGTCGAGGGGTGGCTAGAGCGTGTGCGACGACCGGTGAGACAGAAGTAGCGAGAAGGGGTTAGGGATTAGGTGCTAGGGGTTAGCTAAAAAAACTTTGTCGTAAACTTTGTCGCGAACGTTGTCGATTCACAGAGCAGTGGCGAGTGGTTAAGGATGTGAAAAGGAAGGGGACATTCCTGTCCCCCATTCGTACGGGGACAAGAAAGTCCCCGCTCTTGTGCGATCCGACTCATCACTCGTTACTCGCCACTGCTTCCCACTACTCGTCACTTCTCCTCACGCCTGCAAAGCCGATCGCTCCGCCGTCGAGATTCTGGCGGATATCATCGAGAACCTGGCAGATGCTTTCGCGCTTACGGCGCTTGTCGTCATCCTCGCTGAAGAGCGAGGCTTGCGTCATGCGTTCGCTGGCAAGACCCGTGACGCCGAAGCCGACAAGTCGGACAGGGCGTCCGCCGAGCTTCTCGCGTTCGAGGAGTTCATGGGCCAATTCACGGAATGTGAAGTCGTCGCAGGAGGGCGCTTCAAAGCCTTGCTGGCGCGTGAGCGTGGTAAAATCGCTCCATCGCAGTTTTAGCTTTCCTGTGGTGGCGAATTTGCCCGCTTCGCGCAATTGGCGACCAACGTCAGTGGCAAGTTCCATCAAGACGGCACGGACGACCTCGGGGTTTTCTTCGTCTTCGGAGAACGTGTATTCACGCGAAATACTTTTCTCTTCGCGCTCTGTTTCAACAAAGCGGTCATCGATGCCGAAGGCGAGGTTACGGAGATGGGCTGCTCCGCTTTCGCCGACGAGGCGTGTCAGAGTCTCGACTCTGCCACGCTGGATGTCGCCGATGGTGCGGATACCCGCCGCTTCGAGTACGCCGCCCGTGGTTTTGCCGATGCCGAAGATTTTCCGAATGGACAGGGGTGCGAGGAATGTGGTGATGCCTTCTGGGTCGGAGGGGATCAGTGTTAGGCCGTCCGGCTTCTTCATCTCGCTTCCGATTTTAGCGAGGAATTTATTGGAGGCCACGCCCACAGAGGCGGTGAGCCCCAGTTCGCGGGTGATATCAGCGCGGATGCGTTTGCCGATGGTTTCTCCATCGCCGAAGAGTTTGAAGGAGCCTGTTACATCCAGGAACGCCTCGTCGCAAGAGAGGCCTTCGATGAAGGGTGTGTAGCGTTCGAAAATCGAAAACACCTGCGCAGATACTTCGTGGTAGCGAGCGCCGTTCACGGGGACGAAGATGGCATGCGGACAGCGGCGATACGCTTCGCGCGATGGCATGGCGGAGAGAATGCCGAACTGGCGTGCTTCGTAGGAGGCGGTCGATACGACGCCGCGTTCATGTGGACCGCTACCCACGACGACAGGCTTGCCGCGAAGTTCTGGGTGATCGTGCTGTTCGACGGATGCGAAGAAGGCATCCATGTCGACATGTAAGATGCAACGGAGTGGGCTTTCAGCGTCCACATCAGTCTCCGATCGGCGGGATGACTGGCGGTAATTCGCCGTCCTGTAGCACGGGTGGGCTTTCCGAACTGCTGAAATATTCTCGAACGAGAAGTCGCCAAAAGACGACGATGAAGGCGCTGAGTGGAATGGCGAGCACCATTCCTAGGGCACCGCCAATTACGGAACTCCAGAAGAGGAGGGAGAAGATGACGACGAACGCATTCAGTCCCGTGCGGTTTCCGATGACTTTTGGTGTGATGAAGAAGCTGTCCATCATCTGGACGCTGATGAAGATCAGTAAGACAAGCCCCAGCTTCTCGGTGCCGCCGTCGGGGCCCAGTAGCGCGAGTGCGCCGATCACGGGTAGCCCGATGATGTTGCCGAGGTAGGGGATAATATTGAAGAGGCCGAGAATCAGGCCAATGATCACGCCGTAGTTCAGGCCGGCGATGAGTTGAAATCCGAGGCCGAAAAGGATCCCTTGAATTAGGGCGACCATCACTTGGCCACGGAAGAAGACGACAACGATCCGGATGAATTGGTCGATGAGAAACTTGACGTTGTTTCTCGTTTTTTGACTAACGCCGACGAGCAGTTTGGAGAAGTCTGATCCCTCAAGGGGTCGTGAGGCGAGGTAAATGGCGGTGTAGACCGGTAGCGCCACCCACC
>JBBQIY010000096.1:0-7224 GCA_038325415.1 Kiritimatiellia bacterium | reverse complement strand
AAATGAAAACTCGTATGAAACTCATCTTTCAATGGAAAGCCGGATGCGGGAAATCTGCACGTCCGGTTTGACGAGGGGGAGAACGTCGGCGGTCAAATGGCTTAGCCTGTCATTCCGTGGCGTTCTCTCTACTCTACTAACAAACTCTTCACACGCTTCCACTGCACGTGCCCACGGCATTTGGTGGATCTTTGTGAGGGCTATGGACTATCGACCATCAGGAAAGGCGTTTCGGTCGAACTGTCTCTCCGCACATCGCACGTCCTGTAGCTGCGATCGGTGATCGCGGAGGGTTCCGGCCTCGGCGAGGCCAGCCACAGGGAGAAGTAGCGAGTATCACGAAAAAAACCTAGCGGAAGATGTTTTAATTATGCTCCCGCTAGGATCCTGAATGTGTTATCTCTTATTTTCTCAAGCGTTTATTGGATTGGACGTTTCCCATTGATGATTCGGATCACCATGACGATCACGGCGAGCACAATCAAGAGGTGAATCCATCCTCCCAGGGTATAACTGGTTACGAGGCCCAGCGCCCAAAGAACAAAAAGTATAATCGTAATAGTCCACAACATATCAAACTCCTTAGTTTTGTAAATTTTTGGTCAGTATCGCCTAACCGAGTCTAGTCTTGCAGTTTTTCGCCGACCTTCTCAATGGCTTCTCCGGCCTTGTTGGTCGCTCTCCTAGCAGCATCCGCGGCATTTTCAGCGCCTCTGTCAAGATCCGCGCCAGCGGTTTCGGCGATTCCAGGTTTAAAGGCTGGCTTTCTGCTGTATTGAGTGGCAACGAGCACAACGGCAATGATCGCCACAATGATGATGATAGTTGTTACGATAGATCTCATAGTTTTTTCCCTCTTTATAGATGATGCTTTATGGTCAAGACGAGTCCGATTATGCGTGATCGTTAACATCCATTCTATGGGGTATTACCCTCATTCGAATTCAACGACGGTGCGGCGGGAGAGCGGGAAGGTGGTCTCGATCCAGCCGGCATGAACTTGCGTGGGTAGGGCGGTTGAGATGCCAGCGCTGATAGCCGTGGCGTTGCCTTTGGATCCCGTAGCCATTGGGACGCGAAGGGTAATGGGTAGTGCGCGGATTCGATTTCGTTCGTCGACAGGCCGGAAAATAACCTTGGAGATTGTGGCAGTGCCTTTGTGGATTCTGAAGGAGACTTCAATCTCGTTAGCGGATAGAGTCTGAGGCAAAAGTGAGGCCAGATCGACGGTCACTGCGCCAGCGCCACGTCTGGGAATGGCTGTGATTGAGCTTTTATCCTGAGTCTTCAAGAGCAGCTCCCATTCGGCATCGTCGCCAGTCACGGCCACGTCCAACAAGGGCGTTCGCTTTGCATTCACGGAAGTGATTTTATAGAATCCGGCTGACTTGCCCGTCTCCGGCGTGACCACAGCGGTGCCATTTGTATAACGAACGTCAGCAAAGAAATTGACCCAAGGTGAACTCGTCGCTAGCGGCAGTTCCTGCGCTTCAACAGACTGCAACACTTCGCATTCTGAAGGGTTTACAACTACGGTGGCGCGTCCATCAGTATGCCTACTGGCGGCGGCATAGACGCCGAAGAGTGGTTTGCCTTCCGCATGAGCCATGCTGATGTCGAGGCGAGTGGAGTCAGGCCCATTGAGTCTGGCATAGTCCGAGAAAACTTCGTAGGCAGGCTTGGCATTGCCTTGGGCATCGTAAAGACCAAACCCATGGTTGTCAACGCCCGCATGGAAGACGGAGAGTTTTGCAAGACCCATCGCAAGCAGACGCGACATGGCGATATCGAGGGACTGCTTTTGCGTTTGTAAATTCAAGTCTGGAGGTCTGCTAAACCACTCCTGATTGTTGGATGGGAAGCCGCTTTCGTTGCAGAAGATCTCAATGTTCCGCCCTTTGGACATGAGCGCGCCCTCCAGCAGGCCGTAGGGAAGATCCCAAGCGGCACTTTTGCCTGCGTAAGGATGGAAAGCGATCATATCGGAAGCATCGACAACACCGGCTTTGATCAATTCGTCAATAAAGTTCTCGCGGAATCCAGCCATGCCACTTGGCATAATTTTCGCCGTGGGGTCTAGCCTTCTGATGATGGGGACGATGGTTTTGAAAAGATTGATGTATTCCTGCGCGGTTCCGCGGTAAAACTGCGTGATGTCCGCTTCGTTCCAGATTTCGTACATGGAGATGCGGTCTTCGTAGCGTTCGACAACGGCCTCGACAATTTCAGCGTACTTTTCGGGGTCAGGCGGCACGGTCGTAGGCCGTCCCGCCTTGATCGCATCGTTAAGACGTTCTGGCGAGATGGCCGCCCATTCTGGTGTGCCTTCGAGGATCGGCTGCACGGCATCAGTCCTGCTCGCAACGGAGTTGAAGAGTTTATCAATCTGAGCGAACCGGTTGGGGTCATCGGGTTTCCCGATGCGTTGTGTTCGGAGTGACATACGTAGGCCGCCCCATTTTTTCGCCTCTTCGCTTGGGTAATTTTTGCTCTCGGCATTTCCTGAACCTAAACCGATGCAACGCGTACGCGGATTGCGCTGATGTTCGATCTGCACGGCATCGAATGTCAGGTTTGCGTTTCCGGGATTTGCGATAGTGAGGGTTTTGCCCGCCAGCATTTCAGGAGGCAGGAAGACAAGGCGCGTGAACTCAGCCGGAACACCGGAAAGATTTCGGCTGAAATTGCCTGGCGCTTTCGTATCAATGTAGTTGAACTGTTCATTCCAGAGAATCTGGTCGCCGAGCGAAATTTTGAGTTCGGCACCAGTTTCAGCATAGGCACCGCGTACGCGCAGAAAGACGGGTGTAGTCGCGGTGAATACGCTGGAGGGGAGTTCCAACAAAACGGAGGCTTCGCTTTCGAGAGCTTGTGGAAATACTGGCGTGACAGAGGGGGAGGACATGGAGAGCGATTCGCCACGTTTAACGGTAGGGCCGAGTTCCATGCAGGATCCGTCGAAACGTCCCCAGCGTGCTAACGCTTGTGCATCTTCCGGTTCGATCGAGTTAAAAGAGGCTCTGTCGAGCGGCATTTTTGCTTCAGGTTTGGCATCGAGATCTAGGACCACGACATCGTCGTTCGTAGGGGTCCATTGTTTTGAATGGATGTTCATCGCGAGCGTTGCAATTGCTGCCAGGGTTGCATCGGAATGCTTCCAAAATTCTGGCGACGTACCGAGCGTGAAGATTGACGAGGTGCAGAGGATCGAGGTTCTGCTCCCATTTTTAATAATATAGAGCGGGCCGGGTACGTCGAGACCATCAGAGCGACGACTTCGAATGAGTGGGATGTACTCCGCGCCATCTATCGGTATGACCCATCGACTTTCGAGCCTTCCGTTAAAATCGGGAAGATTGTTTGCAAGCGACTTCAACAGTTTTGTGGGGGCATGGCGTACCCCTTGGGAATGATTCTCGGGCTCATAGACGTATTTTAGCCCAATATGTTTTAGTATCTCATCTGTCTGCCAAGCGAAAGGAGGATCGGGAGGAGAGAGTTTCCAGAGTCCATCAGTGCCTTGTTCAAGCGCGATGAGAAAGGGGACTACTGCATCGAGGGGTACGAGGACGCCGCCTTTATCGGAGAATTTTTTGGCGGACGGGATTATCGACCGTGGAAAACCACCTCCAACGAAGAACAGCGCATCGAATTTTTCCGCAGAAAAGACAGAGCCATTTGCAATGTCTTCGGACGTCAGCAGGGACACCGCAACGCCTGATTTTGTAAGAGAGGTCGCAATCAATTGAACCTGATCGAGGTCGATCGTGACGCGCGACTCGGTTGTTCCTTTTACCGGGTTCCAGAGTGCGATTCGTGGGGCCGAAAATGTCGAGGTTACACAAAGTAAAAGCGTCGCGCACGTCGCGGTAAAGTGTTGTCGTTTCATGATGAATCCTTACAGTGGAGGAAATGGTGAGTGTATTGCAAAATCAGAAATGGCAAGTAGGGAGTGCGATTCAACTTTGTTGAATTCACACAGGAGTCAGAATACAGGAGTCAGGAGTTGAGAGGCAGGACCTTATGTCGGTTTTCTCGAGGGGGGGTGTATGCCTCTACGTTGTGAGGACATCCTAGAGAGAAGCAAAATTATGTGTAAATCGTTGGGAACCAATTCTGTATTCTGACTCCTGAATTCTGAGTTCTGTGTAATTGCAAAGCTTTGCAATCACACAGAGGAAACAAGTTCTTAAATCTTGTCGATCTTGTAATCTTGTCTAAAAAACGAACTGCACAAAGCTACCTGACGATGAGAATCGTCGCCAAATCAGTGACGCGTAGCCAGAGTTGCTTGTTGTTCGGGCTTCGGAATACCGCCAATTCTCCAGTCTCACCGTTGATGGTGTTAAAATTGCCGATTGTACCCGTGGCTGATGCGATCAGGTAGGTGCCGGTTGGTGGACGAGACTCTGCCACGAGATTGAGCGACGTGGTGCCGGTCATCGTAATGGAGCCAAAGACGGCAAGGGATGCGCATCCACTCTCGTTCATTCTGATTTCAATTGAAGAACCGGAGTTCATCTCTACATCGTTGTCGCTACTTGAAGAGCCGACGGTGAGCGTACCGATGGGATCGCCTGGGGCGAGAATTCCCCAAAGGCGAACTTTGTTCGCCAAAATAGGATCGATTACACTGGTTCCTTCAAGTCGTGCACCAGAAGTGACTTCAACTTTACCGACGCTAATTCCCGGTGCGCCTTGCGTATTCACGCGCAAAGTTCCGGCCCTGACTTTGGTTGTGCCAGCGTAGGTATTCGTGCCGTTGAAGACAACGATACCTGGTGTGACCGAGCCATCGACGCTTTCAAAAGCGAGGGAGCTGATTCCGGAAATTTCCGCGTCGATCGAAAGATCCACAGCCTGCGTTCCACGTCGCGTTTTGATTATGTAGGTGTCGGTGCCTCCGCCCATGGTTGAAATGTTTCCGCGAATCAAGGCTGTGGTCGTGGGAATCAATGATGTCGAGCCCACCGAAATCATGGGATTAGATGAACGAACATTGACCATACCCCCCGTACCCGTATCGACGGTTCCGCACTCCGTGGTATCGAGGGCGAAGGTGATTTGGTAGACCGTGTCGGTTTTACCGTTGAGATTAGCTAAGGCGTTGCCATCGAGCCGGAGCAGGATATTTTGATTTGTCGCGTTGATCTGGTTGCTGTAGAGCCACTTGGCAGAGCCTCCATTGAGTCGGAGCTTCAGGCCTAAGGGTGAGTAGGCTATTCCTGATGGATTGGCAAGCAACAGCTCAGAACCTTCGTTAATGAGGAGATCGCCACCGGCGAAGGCGCCGTTTAGTTCGAACGTACCTCCACCTGTGAATGTCGCGTTGCGTGGAGAACTAGAAAAAGAAATACCGGCGGCAAATTTAAGATGAGAGCCAGGTTCTGCAACAGCGAAGGCAGTACCGCTGGAGCCGGGACCGAAAATGACTGGACCTTCGATCGTATTGGTTCCTGTGCCCTTGGATTGGATATAAGGATTGCTAGAACCAAGGCCGACGTTTCCTTTATCGAGGGTCAAGGCAACCGTGCCGCTGATCGTCCAGCCGGAATTAGTAAAAACAAGCTCCTGTATCCGATAAGATCCCGAAGGTTGCGCCGAATCGAGGTAAGGCATGTAGGTTGAATCGCCTGGATTGCCGAAATAAACGCGGCTTATGTCGGTCTGACCTGGGATATTGGGATTTGTGCTCCAGTTTGCGGGGGTTGACCAGGTTGTGCTGGTGTTGCCGACCCACGTGGAATCGAGGGCGGCGAATACGCTTGAGTTCATGCCGGCTAGCATAATGCAGAACAAAAATAATTTTTTGTTTTTCATGTGTTTACTCCTTTGGTTTTGCTACGTCTTGCGATTTTGGTTTATGAATCATTCCCGGATCTTTTGTATCACTTGTTTTTCTCAGGGTGTTGCTTATCCGGATTGCACACCGTAAGTCCTTCAATCCATTTGCCCTTCTGCTTGCGGGAAGGGGCGTCGGCCCCCTCGTCCAACAGCATGGAGACGGCAAGCGTGCCCATGGCAAAGCGGTCGAACGCGACGCGCGAGAGTTCTGGCTGGAATTGGGCAACCATCATGGAATCGGAACAGCACCCGATGCTGTAGTCCTTGCCTGCAAATTTCCCGAGCCTTGCGGCTGCCATCCTGAAGTTGAGCGCTAGAACGGCGTCGCCCGTGCCGATCCGGCAATGCGAACGGAGGAACGGCTTAATCGTGGCGATAAGACTCTCGGAGGGAACAGGAGTCTCGACTCGTGTCGTGACATCATTGTTTTCCGCGGCGACCACCATGCCACCGCGTTCGATCTCGATTTGGGCCACCTCAAGACCTGCGGCTTTGGCTTCATCGAAAAAGCCTTTTTGCTGCTCAATGGCATTAAAGTGCGTTCGGCGACCCGATGTGGCAGGGTAGTCGAGCCAGACGAGAGGGCCGGAGCTTTTGGAAATCAAGTTTTTGGCAAGTAGCTTGCCAGCCTGCGATTCGTCACGGCGTATGCAGCACGTGGCGTCCCACCTATTCGATTCCACGCTGATCAGGCGGGAGCCCATCGCCGTAAGCCGTGCTTCAATTCGGGACGGAAAGGTTCCAATGGCAACCACGCCGTCAACCCAGTGCTCGGAGAAAAGACGAGACTCCTGCGAGCCATCTTCATCGGCACCGGCAACGCCGACCAGTGCGGGTACGCAACCCCGCTGGCGCAGGGCGACATCGATACCCATGAGCAGTTCGAAATAGGGTAGGTTGGTTAGCTCAGAGCCGGGGACAACGGTATTGACCATGATGACGCCAACAATGGGCGATTCGCGTTGCGACATCGCGCGAGCCATGGCGTTGGGCTGGTATCCAAGCTTGGCGGCAAGGGCAAGAATATGGGCACGCGTTTCTGGGTTAACGTTAGGTTTTCCCATCAATGCCCGATTGACGGTAATGCGGGTAACGCCAGCTTGTTTGGCGAGTTCGTCCTGTGTTCTAACTTTTTTTGAAGGTCCCATCATGCGTTTTCCCAAAGAAGTTCTTTCTCATTGATACACGTGTAACATATCAATTCACGAATGGCTTGTCAAGAGGGGGCGCGTCAACTTTTTTCTCGCGTGCGAGGGTTCGGGATTCAGGGTTCGGTTCGTTTAGACAATTCCGATTAAGCCTTTTGATTAAGTGTGCCGTTTAAGATTGGAAGTAAGTGTAGGAGTAAGTGCTAGGGTAGACACCACGTTCCCATGCTTA
>JBBQIY010000095.1:0-7261 GCA_038325415.1 Kiritimatiellia bacterium | reverse complement strand
TAGGCGAAATAATTCATGTCTCTGTTCTCGTGACACCACGGAAGAAGTTTGCAACTGTGCATAACGTGTTGAGAATCAATGCTGTATTCTGACTCCTGACTTCTGTATTCTGGGTGGGATTCAACTAAATTGAATCCCACCTCGCCATACTCGCTCCTTCATCTCACATATTCGAATATGTGGGATGAAGGAACGGACAGTAACACTGGGGAAATTTTTCGGAAGTTTCTGGTGTGCCGATGCATCCGGCTTTTCGCGGTTTGAATTCACGGTTTCAGTGTTTTCGGCAAAGAACCGAAATCAACCGTTTTGCGGGAGGACTCAAGCCAGGCTGCCGCGGCGGCTTTGTCCAAATATCGCTGGTAGCGTAGGCGCTGGTAATGCTCCACGCTTTCTCGGAGGGCGGCATACGCTTCAGGAGCAAGATTGGGCTCAATTCTCGCCACCCACGTATCCCAGCTCTCTGCCTCACCTCGCATCAGCCGCTCGGGAACTGCACGTCGCGCAAGCCGCTTCATCGCCGTAGTCAGAGCCGCACGCAAAACCGCTTCTTCGTTTCTTTGGTGACGCAACTTTCGTCCTCGCCTCCAGAGAAAAAGCCCCAACACCAACACCAACGCAATTCCCGCCGGTCCCCACAAGATATTCCAAATGTAGAAAATCGCCACAGCACCGGCATCGGCAATTGCGACGAGGAGGTTCACTTGTCCCAGATAGAAAACCAATCGCTTCCACAACGAAACGACCACGTCCATAATACGCCGCAGTCTATCTGGCGGATCAATGCTATCGGGAAGGCCGCCGGCTGGCGTTGACTCCACGATGAACCATTGACCTTCGACATCATCCCACGCCTCCACCCACGCATGCCCCTGACGCTCCCTGACGATCCACCGCTTTAACAGCGCGCTCCGTTCGCTACATACAAAACCTCCCACGACGCGCGTCGGGATTCCTTGCGCACGAAGCATCAAGGCCGATGCGCTCGCAAAATGAATGCAGAAACCTTCGCGCTGGGCCATGAAATCAAGCAGAGGATCCGGCTCTGAGCGCATTCGCACATCAAGTCGATATTTGAAGTCGCGCGTAAAATATTCCTCAATACACGAGGCCGCTTCACGCGCGGTCGGCGCGACCGTCAACCCGTTGCATGAGGCAACCCAGTTCGATATCGTTCCGGAGAGAGCAGTCGGTAGTTTGAGGTACTCTGCTTTTCCGAAGCCTTTCGGAAGCGGATACGCCGTTTCCAGCCATCGCCGCGGTGCCACGTCCGCCCAATAGCGGTCGGGGTAGGCACTCTCCGATGTCAGCATCCCGTTCGCTTCCTGCTGAGGTGGATTTCCCGTACACGTGAGCGTCCGCGCATTTCCAGGAACGCAGAAACTCGTCATCAATTTCGGCGCAAAGACTTCGATCTGCATGACCTGCACGTTTTCAGCCGTGACCGACTCCGCAAGCGAATAGGTATGCATCCCCTCGCCTTCCACCGACGTCGTTTCGAGCGAAGCGAGCTTCTCGCCCGGATCGATGCGCGCCCAACGCCCACCAAGATAGGTCGTGTAAACATTCTCCCGTAAGTACCCAGGAGCATGATCTGACTGCACGAGCATCACGATCCGGGTCAGATTGCGAAATCCTTTTGGCAACGGACGACCCAAGAAGAGATCTGTTCCACGTTGCGACATAAAATCAAGACCTAACCTAGAAGACCAACCGAAAAGCTGTCGTTGCGCCTCGCGAACAACCCATCGCGTCGGCTTAAAAAAAGCAAACGATACCGCAATCACCAGCAACACCATGGCCAGACGCCCAAGCAAATCCCACCGGGCCATTCGACGGGAACCTGTCGCCTTTTTCTCTGTCACCTGCCGCACAAGATCGCCTGCGGACACAATCACCACATACCCCCATATTACCAGACTTTCATCGAGCGCTGAGGTGATCGCCACATTCAACCCCGCACCACGCCACAAGGTCTGCATGATCAGCGGAATGACACCGATCATGACAAAGGTAGCCACCAGCTTGCCGGGACGGAAAAACAAACACGTCGCGCTCATGGCATAGATGATGGTTACGACACGATGCACAAAGTAGGCGGTGTCTCCGGTTTTCTCTGGGGGTATAATCCGTACCACATTCGCGGAGAGACACACCACCGTAACCAGCAACCACGTCCAGATCACCCAGCGCGTGTTACCCGGAAACGAGCGCGGAATGATCACGGCCACCAACCCCATCACCGCCGTAGCCAGAAGTAGGCCTTGGTCTCCGCCGCGCGAATACCACCAGACGCACCACAACAGCACGGCAGCATTGCACACCCCCACCCAGCGGTTGCGCGACTGTACCTTGCGAGATTCTGCGTTTTTATTTTCCTGTTTCATGTCAACTCTAACATTTCATGATCCATGATATTGGACTACAAACATTCGGAACTACTAACGTTTTCGCCATTCCGTGCACACGTTTCATTTGATCATTACTTAGGGGCTGCGAGAATCCTCATAATTTCCCTTCAGCACCTCGCGTGCTGAAAGGCATATCACATCGCCCGGCAGATCATCCGGACGTTTGCCGAAGGGTGTAATCAAAATAACTTTGAGACCAATCTCCCACGCGCTGATGTCCTCAATCAAGTCGCGGCGACGCTCATCCCATCCTGTCAGAACAAGGCAAACGCTTTGAATCAATCGAATTTCATCGAACAAAATCGGCTTCAGCTTTTCTAACGGATCCTCTCGCATCGGCTCGATTGCAGCAAGGATGTCGAGAACCTCTTCGAGGTAGCCCACGCGCCCAGCGCTGACAAACCGGTAAACATCGGGCCCGGCTACGAGCAGTTCCAAAATGCGATCGGTCGTCGACAGGTAATCTACAATGGACGCCGCAACCGAGAGTGCCGCCTCGAAAGGATCGATGCGGAGAAAATGTTCGCGCATGCCGCCAAACATCCATTTCCCGCGCGTATCGATCAAAAGTGCCGTTCTGGATCGTCCTTCCGTCTGAAACTCCTTCACCACGGGCGAGCCGAGCCGGGCCGACGAGCGGGCATGAACATGCCGTAGGGAATCGCCATCGCGGAATTCGCGGCATCCGTGAAATTCAAATGCCTCACGCGTCAACTCGCTCGCCGAAGAAAGTTCGTTGCGGTTGCGGTTGCCGAGAGGGAGGTCAAAGGAATCAAGGCGCACATACCGCGGATAGGCAAACAGCAAGCGCTCGTTCTTGTGGTCCGTGCGCCCCCAGCGCCAGAAGCCACAAGGGAAATCTGAATCCCACCGGAAAGCGGGCAGCGTGAACACGCCGCGCACGTTCACCGTGACACTTCCCGACACGATGGCCTCCTCGCCAACGGCCAACGTATTGAGCGACGCACGCTGAATCCGCAGACCAATAAAGCCAGGAAAGATGAGTGTATCGATGGCAAGGCTCCGCGCCGTGCGTCGGCCGATATTGCGGACTCGGTACTGCGTGGCATACGTACTCCCACATTCGATCCGTGTCGGCAAATGTGCCTCGACCTGCACCTTGGGACGCAGAAGCCAGCCGACAACCATGCACGACAAAAACCACGCCGTTACGGCAAACGAAATGTTGAATGCGCGGTCATCCCACCCTAACATCATCATGAGCACTGACGGGGCGAGGCCGACGACACCTATTAAAAGGAGACGTACCGTCATCTGCGCCGTTAGCCAATAGTAGACCCAAGAGATTCCCACAAAATTCTTCGTGATCCGCTCTCGCCGTCCATGCTGATAGCCGATGCAGGGTCCTTTCAAGCGCCTTCTGAACAAGGTGAATCGCTTGCTTCTGTTTTTCATGCAGGAACGGTTTCCGTACGCAACACTTCACTGATGACCGTTTCACCCGTGAGTCCACCATGGCGCGCCTTCACCTCTACAACAACCCGATGCGCCAACACGGGAACCACCAATCGCTGCACGTCACTCGGGCGAACGCTATCTCGCCCATCCATGAATGCCGCGGCCTGTGCGCAGCGTCGCAAATCAAGCGCGCCGCGCGGGCTCACCCCAAGGCGCAGCCTCGCATCGCCGCGCGTGCGCGACACCAGCCGCACAATGTAGTCGAGAACCGATTCCTCCACTTCCACACCGCGCACCTCGGCCTGCAACCGGAGCAACGCCTCAGTTTCCATCACCGCGCTGATGCCATCCAGCGGATGCGTGGACTCTTGATCGTGCAAAATCATCAGTTCGTGTTCTTTGGATGGATAGCCCAGTGAAATTCTCATGCAGAACCGGTCCAACTGCGCCTCAGGAAGTGGATAGGTGCCATTGTGTTCGACAGGGTTCTGTGTGGCGAGAACGAGAAAAGGCCGTGGCAGCGTCCGCGAATCTCCCTCGGTCGTTACCTGCCGTTCACTCATGGCCTCCAGCAGTGCCGATTGCGTACGCGGTGAAGCGCGGTTGATTTCGTCCGCCAACACGATGTTCGCATAGATGGGGCCGGGACGAAACGTGAACTCGCCGCTGGCGGCCGAATAGATCATGCCACCGACAATATCGGTCGGCAAAAGATCTGGCGTAAACTGGATGCGCGAAAAACGAGCCTTGATGGAAATCGCCAGCGCCTTCGCCAATGTCGTCTTTCCCGTGCCCGGAACGTCCTCGATGAGCACATGTCCATCCGCCAAAAGCGCGACCAGCAACTGGTCGATCGTCTCGGTCTTGCCCCGGATCACCGCGCCAAGATTCTTTCGGAGCTTTTCCAGCTCCTCATTGTCCGCCATCGTTCTTGCATCTTTATCCATCATCTGACTCCCCTTTTTCAGACCGACACCTCAGCCGATAAAACGCTAGATTATCATTCAGGTGTTTGAAATACAACGGCAAAGGCTGGAAATCTTTCGTTTTCTGTGACGAGACCCGTTCGATTATGATAATATCGCTCCATCCCCAATACCCAAGGAGAATATATGTCAGATCTTTTCCCACGTACCACCGTTGGCGGCGTTTCACTTTCCCGCCTGATTATCGGCACGAACTGGATCCTCGGCTGGAGCCACACGGGAGCGGCGGCCGACTGCCTCATCAAGCGCCGCAATGACTCCGCCGCGGCGATCGCGCCTCTTCTGGAGACCTTTCTGAACGCTGGGATCGACACGATCATGGCTCCGCTCGCGGGTCAGGATCATCTTCTGGCGGCAATCAAAATGGCCGAGGATCGCACGGGACGCGGTATGATCATGATCGATACGCCGGTTATCAACGTCTGCAACACAGACGCCGCTCGTCAAGAAGCTGCGGAAACGATTGCCACTAGCCGAAAGCTGGGTGCTACCTTCTGTCTTCCCCACCACTCCTCCGTTGAGCAACTCGTCAACAAGCACAAGCAGACGATCGACCGGCTTCCAGATTATCTCAAAATGGTCCGCGACAACGGCATGATCCCAGGTCTCTCCGCGCACATGCCCGAGCTGATCGTCTACTCCGACTTGAACAGCTATGATGTCGAGACCTACGTCCAGATTTTTAACTGCATGGGATTCCTCATGCAGGTCGAGGTTGAGTATATCCACAAGGTCATCTGGGCCGCCAAGAAGCCGGTCATGACCATCAAGTCCATGGCCGCCGGCCGCGTATCGCCTTTCGTCGGACTGACCTTCTCCTGGCATACGATCCGTCCGTGCGACATGGTCACCGTCGGATGCTTGTCGCCCGAAGAAGCCGCCGAAGACATTGAAATCTCACACGCCGCCTTTGAACACCGTGCACCCAACCTTGCAGGACGCAACAGCCCCAGCAAAACATCGATCATGAAATAGCCTTCTGTACGATTCAACAAAGTTGAATCGTACCTGACCGCTATCTCCTTCAGACACCGGTCTCTTCAATTAAACCCGCCTCTGCCAGAGCTTTCTTGTAACACTCTGGGCAATAGCCATGCGAAAACAGCGCAGCCGAATGATGGCTGATGTAGGACTCGATCTGTTGCCATTCGCCTTGCTCTGTCCGTATCTTCTTACACTGACAACAAACCGACAAAATTCCCTCGAGAACCTTAATTTCGGCAAGACTTTTCTTCAATGCAGTTGCTTTATCTTTTTCCGATAACATCAATTTTCGAATCTCGGCAAATGCCCACCCAATCGTCATGAACGCGGTAAGCCGGATGATCGTATTCCAGACGGCATAGAGTTCCATTGAATAAGTAAGACCCGCGAGATCATTTGCCGTAAACCAGAAAACGGCCGACAAAATCGAGAGAATACCCGCCCCGAGGAATCCTCCGTACCAGGCCGCAAGACAGACCGGGATAAAATAGAACACAAAGAAATTGAGCTCGTAACCCGTTTTCCAATCAATAAGAGCAAAGACGACAGTTAAGAAAACGATCGCAGCAAATATTGCGCATTTTTGTTTGGCCTGCTCCGTTATCATTTTTTTCCTTTTGGGAACTTTTAACCTGTAAGCCACCCGATTCGCCGCTTATTCAACGGCGGGTAATGCGGCGATGAGGCGAGCGGCGAAATCGGTCATGGCGGTGTCGATTTCTTCTGTGCTAGCGCCTTTGCCGAGAAGGCGGGGGGAATTCAAGCCCACGCCGGGAACAAACTTCACGCCAGCCGCTTTGAATGCCGCTTCCGTTACAGCAATGGATTTTGCGCCTTTACTACCTGCGGAAACGAGGGTCGTACAGACAAGTCCGGGATTACGGATGGCCACGTCCTTGAGTTTCGGGTAGAGGTCACTCAACTGCTTGGGAGGCTTACCCATATATTCCGGGCCGGCGAAAATAACGAGGTCCGCGTTTTTCACGGTGCCGTCGGCTGAGGCGTCGAGGCAGGCGAGGTCTTTGCATGCGTTGAATTGAAGAACTTCCACAGTGATGCCGAGTGCGGTGAGCTTTGCAACCAGCGCATCCGTAAGAGCGTAGGTGTTCACGCCCTTGGTGGTCGCGTGTGTGATGGCATCGACACCTTCAGGTTTCTTTGCATCAGGAAGATAACCAGCTCCTTGAATGACCACGGCACGATATTGATATTTCTTCGGCGCGAGGGCGGTAGCATCGGTAGCAGCGGTAGCATCGACCGCGATGGCGGTCAACGAGGTGGCGCAGGCAACAAGCCAAGTGACGAGGATCATTTTTTGTGGTGTCATATCTCAAAATCCTTTTGTTGTTCCACTCTTATCTTCTTTTGTTCGACTGATGGGATACTACCATATTCCAAAGTTCATTGGGAATCAATTCCTTTTACAACAGCAAAATTGGGTGGGATTCAATTTAGTTGAAT
>JBBQIY010000094.1:0-7286 GCA_038325415.1 Kiritimatiellia bacterium | reverse complement strand
GACTTTCTGCCCTCACCGTAATCTTGAAAAAAGCGTCAAGATTACAATAACGCAATCGCGCACGGGTGCACGGGCATAAAGCACCGCCTTTCCAGCCATCGCTGGACTTTCTGCCCTCACCGTAATCTTGAAAAAAGCGTCAAGATTACAATAACCCGGTTGCGCAGAGCTGTGTGGACGTGAAGCACTCACCTTTCCAGCCATCGCTGGACTTTCTGCCCTCACCGTAATCTTGAAAAAAGCGTCAAGATTACAATAACCCGGTTGCGCTGGGCTGTGTGGGCATGAAGCACTCTCCTTTCCAGCCATCGCTGGACTTTCTGCCCTCACCGTAATCTTGAAAAAGCGTCAAGATTACAATAACCCGGTTGCGCACGGGTGCACGGGCATAAAGCACCGCCTTTCCAGCAATCTGAAAGCTTCCTACAGGAAATCATAACCACGAAGAGAAGAAGAGCACGAAGGGTTTCTGTATACGTCGCCGTCTCGTCTCCCCTGCTGAGGGGAGTCCCCGCCCCGGATCGCAGCCAGCCGTGGGCTGGCAAATCCTATAGCGAGGATCAGGGATCGGGGACACGAAACGCGGCGAGGACGCCGCGCCTACAAAAGACCCATAACCAATGACTAATGACCAATGACTAATGACCAATGACTAATGACCAATGACCAATGACTAATGACCGATGACTAATGACTTCTCTAGCGACTTCTCGTCGTAGGCAGAGCGCCAGTTCTTTGCGAATTGCGGTGCGTCTCGGCGTATGTCATCCCAGCTTTTCATGACGGTGTATCCTTGGGGGAAGGAGCTTATGACCACCGGCTCGGCAGGCGGCAGATGCCATCGAATCCTGTATTCGTTCCGAGAACCACGGGCAGAAGATTTTCTAGGCGATGGTAGTTGATCGCATGGTTCCGGCTGTGCAAGGAGAACGACATCATATAATTGCCCGCATGCAGCGACGATGCATCAATCTCAAGCGTGAGTGTGCCGTGCCCTTCGATGAACGGGATGTCGATGCCGTCGATCTCAGTATTGCTACCGTAAACCGTATTTCCATCGCCATCGACGATTGAAAACCCGAACGTCGGCTTCTCGATGCGCATCGCCGCTTCCCAGGCGAGTGCCACGCGGAGCTTCTGATCAGAAGACGCGACTGGGCATGGATTGCCATCGCGATTGACGAAAGAGACCGAGGTCAGCTTCGCCTCCCCAGTTCCCCACTCGCGCTTGGATCCACCCGCCGAGCCCGTGATGGTGTCGGCACCATAGCGTGCAGTCATTTCCTGCGGTGCACCGATTCCCTTGAGCACACCGTGATCGAGATATGCAATGCGGTCTGAGACCGAGCGAATCGTATGCATGTCGTGCGAGATAATTAGCATCGACTTGCCAGCCCGACGAAACTCCGCCATCTTATCGAGGCATTTCTTCTGAAAGTCCGAATCGCCCACAGCGAGCACTTCGTCCACGAGCAGAATATCAGGGTCGACCTGCACTGCCACGGCGAAACCCAAGCGCACATACATTCCTGACGAATAAAATCGTACAGGCTGGTCAATGAAATCCGCAAGTCCTGAGAAGTCCACGATGGCATCGAAACGACTGCGCATCGTCTCGCGCGAGATGCCCATGATCGCACCATACAGCAGAACATTCTCGCGCCCCGTAAGGTCGGGGTGGAAGCCAGCGCCAAGCTCGAGCAGCGAAGAAATAACGCCAGTCGAACGAACACAGCCCGCTGTCGGTGAAAGGGTGCGTGCGATGATGGAAAGCATCGTGCTCTTGCCCGCGCCGTTGGAACCGATCAGCCCGAGCGTCTCGCCCTTTGAAACCGTTAAAGAGACATCGTCGAGCGCGGTAAATTGCTTGTCGGGACGCCGACGAACCCAGTCGATCACCGCCGTCTTCAATGACCCTGCTGAAGAGGATAGCCGAAAGCGCTTGGTAATGTTACAAACTTCAATTGCGGGTTCGCTCATAACACGTCTCCAAAATGCGGATCCCCGGCCTTCAACGCCTTTATGCCCAGGAAAAAGACCGCAAAGCACACGAAAGCCGAAAGCAGAAGCCAGAGTGGACTCAGCATGATGCCTGGCGCCGCCTCGGGCATCAGTGGGGTTCCCATGAGGGCCGCTCGATAGGTGGCTAGAATGCCCGTCATCGGATTCAGGAAGATGATGCCACCCAGTTGCGGATTCTGAAACCCCAGCGCCCCCAGTTGCATTTCCGGTGCATAGAACACGGGGGAGAGGAAGAACCACGCCAACGAGCCCACGCCGATGATATGCTGCGTATCACGGAAAAACACGTTCGCAGTCGCGCAAAGGCACGACATGCCGATTCCAAGTGCAAAATGCAGGGCGAAGGCCGGAACGATCCAGTAAAAAGCAGAGAAATCAGCCGCGCCAGAAAGCACTAGATAGAAGAAAAGAACCACAAAGGTCAACAGAAAGTTGACCGCGTTAGCCATCACCGTTGAAACCGGCAGAATGATCCGCGGAAAAAAAACCTTCTTCACCAAATTGGCATTACCGACGATCGCGTTGAGTGAATCGTTGAGAAACCCCGCCGTGAACTGCCAGACGATGATTCCTGTAACGAGAAACTGCAGATAGTTCGGACTTCCCGTATTGAACTTTAAGATGCTAGCGAAGACAGCATACATGAGGATCATCAGCACGGGGGTGAGCAGAGACCACAGAAAACCTAATGCGGAGTTCTTGTATCGAATTTTTAAATTGCGCTGAACAAGAATCCACGTCAGCTCTCTTCGTTTATAAATTTCACCGAGCATTAAAAAGCACCCTGCATTAGAATTTGAAGGTCAACTGTGCCAAGAACAGGCCGTCTGAATCCTCAACCGACTTGGACGGATCAGAATCATACTCTATTTTATACTTCACGGCTAGAGAAAGTGAGCCGCTTCAGCAGCCTTTTCGGTCGCAGCGGCGAGAGCATCTTCATCAATCGCATGGAGCCACAAAGCACTGGCGACAAAGAGCGTCATCGTAATCGCAAACTTGCGGCGTGTCATCATCATGAACCTCATAAAAAATCCGCTTTTGTTAGCCGCGCATTGTAGTAGAAAAATCAGCATTTCAGAACCGCAAAAACCTCTCGCATCCTCAGACTCTAAAAAATTGCGAACGGGATGCGAAAGCCGTTTGCGCCTGCTTTCAAGCACGTTTAACGAGACATCAGCAACAAAAAATACATTATCAGAAAAAAAACGCGTTTTTATCTTGCAATAATAAAACCAATATTGTATACAACCAATTCAGCAACACGCGTCTCCTCGTTGGAGCGTGTGATTTCTAAAAAAAAACGGATTAGCAAGTCCGAAAAAAGGAGAAAAAAGTTATGCCAGTTGCCAAGAAAGCAGTTAAGAATGTTGCCGCGAAGGCAGCTCCAATGAAGTGCGCTGCAAAGTGCACCGCGAAGCCGGTCGCACCTGCAAAGAAAGCCGCTCCTGCAAAGGCAGCCGCTCCTGCAAAGAAAGCCGCTCCTGCGAAGGTAGCCGCTCCCGCGAAGAAGGCCGTTCCTGCAAAGAAAGCAGCTCCTGCAAAGGTAGCCGCTCCTGCAAAGGTAGCCGCTCCTGCAAAGAAAGCCGCTCCCGCGAAGAAGGCCGTTCCTGCAAAGAAAACTGCGCCAGCAGTGAAGAAAGTGGCAGTCAAAAAGGCTCCCGCTAAGAAAGTTGAAGCTAAAAAGGCTCCTGCCAAAAAAGCTCCTGCTAAGGCGTAAGCTTCCCTGGTCATAAGAACCACACAGGCCGCATGTCTTTCAAGGCATGCGGCCGTTTTTTTTCTGGCTTGCCGACTGGGGACAGCCCGCAAGAGGAGGGTAAAACGGGCAAAACCCCTTGCAACGCTTTTACCCTCTTCCTGCAAGCAGGCCCTTGCTTGCAGGCGGCTAATCTGCACTCAAGCGCGTGCGCAAAGCCAGATAAAATAAAAAAACGCCGACATACCAGAGCGCAACCGCTCCAATTCCCCAAGGTTCGATATCGAAGCTCGCAAAGGGAAGACTGGAGAACGCCTTTGCCGTCAAAACAAGGAGTTGTGTCAAGACCACATTCGCACTGTTGAAGATTGAAGCGGCCCAAGGCGAAATCAAACCGAAAATCATACTAAACGCCGCCGTCACCACAATCAGAGAAGCCAGCGGAATCACGGCGAGGTTGCAGAGAATCGAAATCGGCGTGATGCGCCCAAAAAACATCGCCGTTACCGGCGTTGAGGCAATCCAGGCGGCCATGGAAACGGCCACATTGATCCCTCCCGCTCGAAAGAGCCACCTTCGCCAAGAGACCTGCGGATTCGAAGCTGCTTGTGGCAATCCCCCCTCCTCCAAAAAATCTGCAATACTCAGCGTGTCATGACGGTGCAACCAAGACGACAGCCGAAATTCCGTCCTCAACAAAATGCAGTTCAAGACGGGAACGAGAAAGATGATGCCCGCTGCACAGAGGAAGGAGAAAATGAAGCCAAGATCGAGGATCTGGTCCGGTTTGAATGCTAACACGAGGATCGCTGCAGCAGAAAGCGATGAAACGGGATCGGCCTTTCGTCCGAGTAACGGACCACTGAAGAGAAAAAGTGACATCATGCAGGCGCGGATCGCGCTCGGCTTCGCCCCTGCGGCGATGGTATACGCGATGATCAAAGGACCAAACAACAGAACACGATACCTTTTTTGAATGGGGAGTGCGGACAAGACGACCATCAGAATCATGGCCACGATTCCAACGTGGAGTCCCGATATTGCAAAGATATGGACGGTTCCTGAGAGCTTGAAGCATTCCATCACATCTCGAGGAATATCGGAACGAAAGCCGAGCGTCATCGCCTTGACGATGGCTGCGCTGAGCCGATGGTGTTGCATGCCTGCCGAAAGCGATTCGGATGCCTCGCTACGTACCTTCCAGAATGCGCGGACAAAGGATGAAGCGTCATCGCCATAATAGCGTCGACTCGTCGTGCTTCGCTTGCGGACTTGCAGCGTGGTCAGCGGTATAACGCCACGAGTCTCAATATCCCGAATCCTCCCACGGAGTTGCCATCCCTCCCCCGCCCGCGGAATTCGAAACGGTGGATACTTTGAATCTAACGTTTCGGGACCATACCAATCGACTCGGACACGGGAACCGCGGACCGCAATACCGCCATCCTCTGCAGGCACCTCGCGGACGTCGAAGTCGAAGCGAACTCTCGCACCACCATGTTCCAGAATACTCACCGAAGGCTCCGTGACCACTCTGCCACGAATCACCGCATCTTCTCGGCTGTCGATGGCCTCCCGGAAGAATTCGACCGACTCCGTCCGATCCTCCATCGTGAGCATTGCCGAACAACACGCCGCCGAGCCGATGACCAGCGACAACATCAGGGATGAAGGCACAAGCATCGACTGCCGCCGCTTGGCTAAGGAGAACAGGATCACCCACGTCAGAAAGGAAAAAGCGAAAACCGTGATTCCCCACTCCAACTTTACGGAAAATTGGATGCCAATCCAGCTTCCAACAACGAAAGCCATGCTCAGGAGCAAGAGTGGATGCCTCAACGGTGGCGGTAGCCCTTCGAATTCGTGTTCCTGAGCTTTCACCAATCAAACTCCTGGTAATGCTGTCCGCCCCGCATAACAGATGGGGATCAGCTACAGAATCGGCTTGAAATAAGTGCGGACAATAATCTGCCCGCCATTGAAAATGACCGAATCCAACTGCATGGCCGTTGGGGAGGTATACGTTCCAGTCGCGTCCAAGGGATCACTCTCCTTTTTGCGATTAAGCACAGAGCCAACCATGAGCGTGTTCTTATTCAAATCCATACCGCCGCCGCCGAACGTCAGCTTCCGCAGGCTAGTCGAGGAGGTCACAACGACAAAGCCATTGGCGTCTACTGCAAGCGCAACATCCTTGCACTCCCCACTATCGGGATGCATATCCGATGGAATTCTCGTCGAGGCTAGGCTCGGCCGATGCCAATCACGGACAATCACTTCCCCACCATTGATCGTCTCCTTGGCTCTGCCTTCTATATAAACCGTTCCAGCGGCACCGCGCACATGGCGATCCGCAAGAGGATTATCCGGATTCGCACTCTCTCCACAGGCACCATACGCTGATATGTGGGACATCGAAATCCAAACCCCACTGCTCTGCGAGACAAGCGCAATACGGCCACCGCCACCTCCGCCGCCGCCCTCGTGGTAGCCACGCCCCCCGTTGGCCGAAATCCAACCCTCACCTTTTACGTCCAACTCCGCGCGGATATTCACACTCCCGCCAGCCGCACCACCGATGTTCGTGGTGTCGATATCACGCCCGTCGGCATTCGCCGTTATCGTTCCGCCAACCAAAGCTCGTCCGCCAACCTTCAGTACGATCACGCCGCCTCCGTTGTAGGAGTACACGGCACCTTCGCGCGCCGCTCCACCAGAACCCGACATCACAGGATTAAGGATCGAGTCGTAGGTTCGCGCAGGACGGTCATTGGCCGATTTCACCTGAGGAGCTCCCTGTCCGCCATGGCTCGCACCACTGCCTGGCGTCACGCCGGGCGAAGGCCCCTTGCCGGAAGCATAGCCTTTCCCAGATACGGAAATGAACGCCTTCTCGCCGACAATCAAATTCCCCGTGATGTCGAGCGATAACCACCAAGCCTCGGCATCCTCGTTCGCAGGATGCGTCACCGCACCACCCCGCAGATCAAAGTCGCCCAAGACCCTCAGCGTGTTGAAGCCTCCCGCTTTCGGCGTCGTATTCACGGTCACAACCGCTATAAAACCATCCTCCTGAACCCAGCCCGACACAACATCGGTCGCTTTCTCGTCCCAAATCATCGCCCGCGAACAACTCTGCGCTAACCTGACAATTTCGTTCGACAAAGGCGCATGCCCTAATGACCAGTTGGCTGGATTACTTGCCAGCGCATCCGAATCTGCTCCACGCGCCCACGTGTTTACCTCGGTCGCTTCCGTCGAAAAAACCATCGCAAAAAGCAATGTTGCACCTACCAAAAAATCTACTTTGTATTTCATTTGTCCGCCATTCCAAGCCATTGCAAGCCAAATCGCTTATTCATTGGCGATTCTATCACATTCCTCCCTCCCTGTGAACCCCCTGAAAGAGACCGCGCAACACAAGGGGTGTGCGTCAACATAGTTTGACGCCCACAGGAGTCAGAAGACAGGAGACAGGAGTCAGAAGTTGGAAATCAAGCACTTACGCGGAGTTAGACAAAATAATTCATGTCCCTGTTCTTGCGACACCACAGAAGAATGGCGA
>JBBQIY010000093.1:0-7297 GCA_038325415.1 Kiritimatiellia bacterium | reverse complement strand
TCAGGAAGCCCATACAGAATAGGATGAACAAGTCCTACTGTATGCCCAGATTCATGGACGCTCACGTTGGCAAGTGCTGTCAGTAGATCTTCAGATGTATAGGGGAAAAGGGTCGGATCATATAGGTAGGGGGGGGAGACCTCCCGATTCAACCAACAATTTATCGTGGCAGGGATCGAAACGTATCCTGTCTACGTAGACATCGCACTCACCATAAGGGCGTTCGTTGCGCCATGACACGTGTTGATTAGGTGTAGTTCCCCAGCAAAGCCTGCGTACATTCGTATCTTTGTCCCTGTGTTTGATGGTTACAGTCTTAATCCCTGTCGAATCGCCAAACATCGACAACCGAATATTAGAACCGAGCGGAACGAACGATTGCGCTTTCAACACAATATTGTTCACGATCTCACATTTTGTCATGTTGCTCCCCGGATACAGTTCCACGGAAACACCGTTGTTCACATTTGAAGCGCCAATATGTTCCGGCCAATAGGTTTCTGGAAATACGATCTCCTTCTTGAACTCGTTGTAGGCCGCGTCGGTCATCTCAATTTTGACCACCTGAGGAACGTAGACCGTGCGGCTTTCCTCCTCCAGAATCACGTTCTTGCCATCATTCCAGGGGCGCACAAACATCGTGTAGTACGGTGGTGGAACCGGCTCGTCGAAGACGACCTGGGGTAGTGCGCGACGGAAGGATGTCGTCCCTGCTGTAAATACTGCAGGAGTCTCGGCGGATGCGGCTCCTTCTGTGGCGATGCCGTCCCAGAAGAAAGTGGGATGATGTGGAAGCTGCATGGCATCGCCATAACGGTCAACGCTCGGCGTTGAGGCATCCATATCGATCCACGCTACGTGCTGCCACCCCTCCGTCGTTTCGCGCATGACCTCGATCTCCAGCCAGCCGGGATCATTTTGATGGACGCAGCCTGGAATCGTTACTGAAATGACGTTAGTCTCTCCGAGCTGCGGCGAGAAGTTGGAAGTATAGGAATCGAGCGAGAAGCCTTCATGTCGGCAGAGCCGAACTTCTGCAGTTTCCACTGCGCTGAACATTTCATCCAGCTCCACTTCTGCCGTAATGATGATGGGTTCATCTCCGTCGGGAATGCTCCCGACGACGAGGGACGACGTAGCCCCCGTTAGCGGTGACATGCTCCCATGACTGACGCTCCACGTGACATTTCCAGAGTCAATATTAACGGTGTTCGTAATGCTAAAAGGCCCAACTGTGATATCGCCAACATGGAAGAGCTTTGATTTAGGTATAACTTCGAAACGTTTTTCCAGAATTTGGATCCTAGGATAATCGCCATCTCCGCCCCCTCCATCCAGCGAACGCATCATCATGGATGCCGTCGCATCAGGGAAACGGGTAATGACTGTGGCTTGTCTGACGACTTTTTGAGAAATGTCGTCTTCTGCGGAGATGATGCAGGTTCCGATGGCGGTCTGTCCCGTCCTCGGTGCGAAGGAAATGCGCATGCGGCTTTTCCAAAGTTCGCCGGATGGCAGATCGATGTCGTAGGGCGAGGATTGGAGATACAATTCGGTGTCCGAGCCGAACGGTAAGCGAATCTTGACGGAAGTGCCCGTGGTCGGAAGAATAAGGGTGGACATGGTGTTCTCTCCACTCGTCCAGGTCAGAGCTGCGCTGCGCGTGGTGTAAACCTCCACGAGAACATCGAAGTTGTCATCCGATGCCGCTGGAAGACTGTTCCTCTCGTAGGTGTCGTCAAACCCGTTTCCGTTGGCATCATAAAAACTACCGGAATACCCAATCTGCTCCCAGATGTCGGGTACTGGATTTTGTCGTTCCCTAAGGGTTGCCTGAATCCTGAAATCCATGTACAATGCATATCTTCATAGAGTAAAAAGCAAAGTGTGATGACCACAACAGAAAAGGATCCGGTATGGCGGAAGTAACGTTAGAACATGTCAAGAATATCTATACGGACGATGGGTTCGTTGCGGTGGAAGACTTTAATCTTGTGGTTCAGGATAAAAAATTTGTTGTTTTGGTGGGGGCTATCGGGCTACGGAAGCAGAGGATCAAGGCATTCAGCTCGGCGCGATAAAAGGGTAGGCGCTCAATACAAGGTTTTGGAGTTTATCAAGTATGACGATAATGATAGCCCTCTTTTTTCTCAGTCTCCTCGGAGGTTTTTTTTCCGGCTTGCTAGGTGTTGGCGGTGCTGTCGTCTTGATCCCGCTTTTGCTATTCGTGCCGCAACTTTTCGGTGTTAACGCCTTGTCGATGCATGAAGTGGCTGGTATTACGATGATTCAGGTGTTGGCGTCGTCTGCTACAGCCGCGATTGTGCATCGACGTGGTGGGTTTTCACATAGCCCAACCATTTTCGCAATCGGACTCCCCATGGGGCTAATGGCTTTTATCGGCGCGGCGGGTTCGAAATATGTCTCCAATAGGGTGCTCGAGATTTCCTTCGGTTGTCTCGTTGCCGCAGCGTTGCTCCTTCTCCTCAAAAAGTCACCCGGAGAAGATGGATCAACTGTTGAGTTCAAATTTAACCGCGCGGCATCTGGGCTTTGCGGAAGCCTGATTGGCTTTATCGCAGGCATGGTTGGCGCAGGCGGCGGTTTTGTTCTCGTTCCGGTGATGACGGGTTTACTTAAGATTCCGATCAAGGTCGCGGTCGGATCCAGTCTCGGCATCGTCTTTCTCGGTTCGCTGATGGGATCTCTCGGAAAGATTATGACGCTTCAGGTCGAATGGCTCTACCTGCTCCCCGTCATTGCGGGTTCGCTCCCGTCCTCGCTACTCGGCGCACACGTTAGCAAAAGACTTTCACCTTCGGCGATTCGGTTCGTATTGCTCGGCCTCGTATTTCTGATTTTTATCAAAACTTGGCTTGGGATTTTTAGCGGCTGAGGTGAAATTAAGGGGCAGTGTGCGCTCGTTTACGTGGTGTGCGAGACGTGATTCGCGTTCGTTCTGGCTTCTTTTCTTGGGAATTTAGTCCTTCGACTGTCAGTTTGATCAACTCGGAAATCCAGTCGCGATCCTCGCACTGATCTTCAATGAGAAAGTACAATTTTGCCTCTGGATACGGCGGTGCTTCAACAACCGCGCCAATATATGCTCTGCCCAAATCTGTGGGTTTTACGAAAAGGCGATTGTCACAGACCAGTGCGACGAAGGTGCCGTCGCAATACAACGCATATTCACCAAACATCTTCTTTGCCGTCATGCGCCCAGCATTGCCCATTTGATCAACGAGGAAGTCAATGAAGTCCTTGTCCGATGCCCTGATTATTCCTTACTCAACATGATTGATGTGTCGTGTTTCATCTTACTATTGACAACGAAGCAAGTCTATACCCAAACTGTCAACAAACGTAATCCGCACCTCTCGGTTCAGCAATTCTGGCTTTCTTATGCTGCTAGCGACTAGCAAAGATTGACATCCGAAGGACAGAAGGGTTAAACTGGGTCTCATGAGTGGAAACTCTCCTCTCTTAAGTCCTCAGGCCTAACGGTATTGTGGGCACGTCTTGAAACGAGTTTGGAAATATTAATTGTGATAAAGTCTTATTTGAGTCGCGTGGCCAAAGGAATCGCGTCCGTCCGGCAGCGCACCTGGCTGAAGGTGTTTGTACTCTGTTGCGTCGTATGGTTCTTCTGGTATCCCAAGCGCATGGATTCGCTCTATATGGCGATACCGGCCGGAGCTACCGTCGCGACGTATCACGATGGGCTGGCATCCGAATGGAAGGGTCTCGTGAATAACGAAACCTTGCTGGCCGTGATGAAGGGGTTCGGACTGGAAGATGCTGACAAGTTAAAGAAAAAATCTGGGATCTACCAAACCATTTATTGGCTCACGGGCCGTCATACCGTTGCGGGGTTTGTGCCCCAATCTTATGCAGGTGTTGTGCCCAAGGCCTATCAGGGCATGGTTCCAGATGGTTATCTTGCCGCCGCGAGCTATGTGGGATGGAAGGCCAAGATCATGGAGTTGCTCTGGCGCATCAAGTGGGTGCCTGGCCTTGGCAAACTTCAGGCGACACCCAATGGAACGCGTTATCTTCTTGTCGAAGTTCCCTACGAATACGGAAGTTTCATGATGCTCGGTCTCGATATGGTCGACGGCGTCCTCATCGCAACATTTTCGAGAAACCCCGAGGATGTCTGCCATCTAGCAGAACGGTTACAGCGGTTCGGACCCAATGATTACCCAGCCGTGGCGTTTGTTGGAGAAAAGCCATGGAAGACCAGATCTCGCGCGAAACATCGAATTTGGTTTTCTGAGCATCAGTTGCTCAATGGTTTCGATCCGTTTAACGTGGAGGTTTCATCACTTCGTAAGTCCACGTTCCAAGTTGTTGTTCACGGTCGCCTAGAGGCGGACGAGACAACGTCTCTTAAAAGTTTCGCGGATTTGAAGACGTTCGCAGTTCCCGGCGCCGATATCCCCGATGCGGCTGCGTCAGTGCTTTTGGCAGTTGATGCCTCGATCATTGCGAAAGATAAAGATCCTTTTACGCCACCAGCAGGCGAAGGGTTGCTTATAGCTTACTTGAGTGGAAAACCGTACCATGGACGGCTCATGGGGCTTGCCTATCCCGCGGTGAACGTCGCAATGTCTGGAGTCGAGAACGATGCATTCGGCCAATGGGCCTACGAATTCAATCATGGGATGAAGCGCGACTTCAAGGAGGCAGGGATTAAGACGAACTACAAAGTTGACGGACCCGTCAGTACGCTCTTCATTTCTTCATCGATGCTCGAATTGCTTGGAAAGGTCGCGACGAAAGATCAGGCATTCGCGGAATTGCGCGAGGGTTTCCTGAGTTCAGGTTCACATTATGGGAGCTATTTGAAGCAGCGTGACGCGCAGCGAGAGAGCAAAGCTCCGAGCCTCGCTAACACTGTCGCGGCGTGGCAGCGTGCGTACCCTGACGCAGTGGCGGCCTTGCGCGTGGATTTGCCCGTGGCGGCGGAAGAGTTCTCCCACCTCGGGGCTATCGCTAAAATGGCAATGTCGTTCACCAAGAGTTCCAATTCAGCTCAGACGATGGCGATCATCAGCGGTACGAGTGAGGCACTCCAAGCACTCAGCCCACTTGGAATCGTGGAGTGTATCGTTTTTGGGGGGAATTCAGGCTTATCCGAACTGAGAATCAGCACGAAACCCGCCGATCAGAAGTGATTTTGTGATTTTGTTAGTGAATATAAATTCATGCAAACTAAGCAAATCAATTTAAAAGATTACACAACGATGCGGGTTGGTTCGTCGACGCAACTGATTGTGGCAGAGACGATTCGTGAATTACAAGAAATACTCACTGGACTAAAGGCGGCTGAGACTTCCTTTTATATTTTAGGTGACGGTAGCAATACAATTGCCAGTGACAATTTTGGTGGCGTCGTTATCAAGTTAAACTTAACTGGGCTTACCCTTTCCGAAGACGGGATGGTCATCGCCAGCGCAAGCGAAGACTGGGATCGTGTCGTCAGAAAAACGAGCAGGCTTGGTTTAAGTGGTATCGAAGCTTTGGCAAGTATTCCTGGGACTATTGGAGCAGCACCCGTTCAAAATATAGGCGCTTATGGGCAAGAACTGGCTGACGTCATTCATTCTGTGACCATTATTGACACGAATGATGTTGAGCGTGGAGAGTTTGAGCTGAAAAAGAGTGATTGTGACTTTTCTTACCGAAACAGTCTATTCAAAAAAAATCCAGGCCGGTATGTTATTACGAAGGTAACCATGCAATTGGAGCCAACCCGTGAAAGACCGGCTAATTTTTTGCAACCGTCATTTCATAAATCAGTACAAGCCTATTTAAAAAACAACAATATAACTGACACCTCACCTAATACAATTGCGGCTGCCGTTACAGAAATTCGAAAAACGTGTATACCTGACCCAATGATACTCCCCAATTCGGGTAGCTTTTTTAAAAATCCTATTTTAGATCAGCAAATGTTTGCATCGCTTCTGGCTAAATTTCCTGAAATACCGAACTGGCCGATGCCAAATGATACCGTGAAGGTGTCAGCCGGTTGGTTGCTTGAGCAGGCTGGACTGAAAGGCTATAAAAACGACTATTTTGGAACCTATGAAAATAATGCGTTGGTCATCATCAATCACAACAATGGTAACTATCAACAGCTAATAGAATTTCGTGATCAGCTCAATAAGGTCATTATGCGAAAATTTGATCTTCAACTCGAACAAGAACCCGTTGAACTAACTTAAGTTTTCTCATTATCCCTTAGCAGTCGATACGCCAGACATGACTCTTTGACTTTCATCCAGATCGGGTGCGAGAGAAGATCTCACGCGATGACGTGAAGACGCGAGGGTGTAGAAAGTTTTTAGACAAGATTACAGGATTAACCGGATGCAGTGGGGAACAAGAAGTGGCGAGTGGTAAGTTGCGGAGCGAAATTTGTCAATCAGGTCACTCATGTCTAAGAAATTGAATAGATCGAGAGGGATCGAGGACGAGGACTGCGCTACTGAGGACGAAGACGAGCGTCTAAGTTCTTGGAAAACAATTCTGTATTCTGGCCCCTGTATTCTGAATCTTGTGGGATTGCAACTATTTGCAATCTCGCCCATCAAGGTTGAACCAATACTCTGCGGGAAACGAGAGGCCAGCACCGCGAGTTAGGTTGTAGTTTGCAATGCGCAGGCTCTGGCCGATTCTGTCGAGGTCAGGCGCGCCGGGTTCCTGAAACGGGATTTCGTTCAACGCAAAAAGCTTATCGACATCAGGCCGTGGGGTGGGTTGGATCCCGAACTTTGCGGGGTCTTTGGCGATGGGACTGTGTACTGTCAACGCGAAACGATGCCAGAAAGACGACTGAATGAAACCCTCTTCGTAGAGTCCTCGGACGAATTCGAGGGCACCGATGGTTTCCTCGTAAGTCTGGGTAGGGAAGCCGTACATCAAGTAGACATGGACCATCATGCCGTTCTCGGAAAAAGATTCACAAACTCGTTTCGCTATTTTTAACGAGATGCCCTTGTTCATCAGTTTGAGAAGCCGGTCGTTCGCACATTCGAGACCTGCTGAAATTCCGATGCAGCCTGCGGTCCACATCTTGGTGATAATCTCTTCATTGAATGCTGCGTCGAAACGGATGTTTCCCCACCACGTCATCGTCACACAACGCCGTGTGATTTCGTCGCACACTGCTCTGAGGAGAGCCGGTGCGAGTGCCTCGTCGGTGAAATGAAATGCGCGGATTCCCGTTTCTGTCATCATTTGCACGAGTGCATCGACGGCCTGTATGGGGTCGGGCGGAGCGAAGCATTGG
>JBBQIY010000092.1:0-7421 GCA_038325415.1 Kiritimatiellia bacterium | reverse complement strand
CCTACACCTAATTACAGCTTTCCGAGGAATTTAATCGTGATTGATACAGCAAAATCCAATTTCTACATGACACGTCTTGTTTTCGATAGGCTTCAGGATCCAGAAGCGCTCCAGCATGCAGATACTAAACTCTATGGTAATAAGTTCTTTCTGCCACATCCTTTCAGACTCGCTAATCCAACGGTAAGGTTCGACCTCAAAAAGCGCTACTTTCAAATTGAAACCTCATTACCAAAGCTCTTTCAAGGGCACAACGTGGGTGGCGTCAATAAACTGGAATATCTTTGCCTCCAGACAGCTGAGCTTGTCTACCAGCACCTCGGCCTTGAATTCACTCCTCAAGAACGTGAAATGGTCAGAAAACATCGTATCCGGCTTGGACGCCTTGATACTACATGTGGATTTACCATGCCATCGCCTCAAGCAGTTTCGGACGCGCTTGAAGCCGTGTACGAACAACTCCAGGCCGAGGGTTTTCACTGGTCAGTGTACGGAGGGAGCAGGTTCGAGTCGGTCTACAACCAACAGCGTTCAACTCGTGTCGCTGATAAGTTTTACGGCAAGGGGCAAGAACTGGTGGCAAAAGGAATTCCAACCAATCTTGATGCGTGGTATCTGATCTGGGAATACGCACGAACACTGCTACGGTTTGAAGTGACTTGGCGCGGCAAGGAACTCAAAGACCTCGGTCTCGAATATGCCGATCTATGGACGCCACAGCTCGTCAAAGAGATGGTTGTGAAACGTCTCAGAATGTTCAATTTTCAGGGTTCGATCAAGACCTGTGTCCCAAAAAGGCAAATCGACGACCTCAGCGTAAGCTGCCAGATGTTTTATCGGCTTTGGTCTCAGGGAGTGAATTTGCAAGCGTATCGACACAATAGGACGCTTGATCGCGCGCGGACACGCCTCCTACAAGAGCATCAAGTAGATATCTATCGGCCAACACGAACCGGCAATGACATTACGCTTCGCGAGCTCCTTACTGAGGAAAACGCGTATTTCGTCGCACCAAAATGGTTGGTACGAAGTGGGGCAATTTACGGAACCCGGAAGGCTTCGCATTAAAAATATGCGCCTGAAACCACGGCACTGGGCGATGCCCCCTGCGGCTGGATATAACAATCGAAGTGTCGACGAAAGACAACAACTGATAAATGTCGTCACTTTTATTGATTGCGCGATAAAGCAAGATGGTTGCCAGTTGACCTCTTTGCTCGATTGAATACTGTAAAGAAAAATCGAACTAATCGGTTCAACAATATTATTTGGAGAATTAAATGGTATCGAAATTTAAACCCTGGAACCCAGCAATGAACGATCAGGAGAGTGAAGCATATCTTCGTGATTATTTACTGTGCACTGATGTCGAGCATCCGTATTTTGGATACGGCATGATTGTCTGGTATGGCCATCTTTTAAATGGCTTGGATGATGATATGGCCAGCATTCAGTTTGACTCTACTAAAGATGTGTTGAGTGTCTCAATCGAAGAACTGCTCAAGGCAAAGAATGGTTGGGAATTCGATCCTGGCGAGCGCGAAGATATGCAGCGAGTTTGTGGTCCCTACATCGATCATTTTGCCAAGCGGAAACAAGCGGATCCGGCCCTCTGGGAAAAGCGGATCCTGGCTAGGAAAAAATTGGCATTGAATCCTGATAGCGCCGAGGTCGCTGTCCTATAAGCCGAGACGGTTTGTCATGCATCGGCCAAGCCGAGCTTTCGATGAGAGCTCGGCTTTTTGCAGCAAAAATCTATGGGCACTGGGGCGATGGCGGACTAACTAAATTTGCCATGCAGTTCACTACCCGCAAACTGGTAGCATATTGCCCATCCTGACTGCTTCCCGATCTGAAATGACGATTACGAAAGCTGAACTCGTTCAGCGACTTGTGGGCGAAGTAGGGCTAAACCATCGGGAAGCCAAAGAGATGGTTGAAGCTTTTTTCAACGAAATGAGCCATGCGCTGGCTACTGGCGAAGAGATCAAGCTTGCCAACTTCGGCGTATTTCAAACACGCACGAAACCAGCACGTCCAGGCCGTAACCCAAAGACCCTTGCCGCCGTCACGATCTCATCGCGGCGTGTGACGACCTTCCATGCGAGTGCCTCGCTTAAAAATTCGGTTGCGGCCATCCAAGCCGCTGAGCAGGTCGTTCTCGAGACCAATACGAAACCTGATTTCTACTAATTGCCCGCGTGACGAACTGCAGAAATGACCATTATTCAACTACCTCGGTTTTCATCGACAGCGGCCAAGTTCTGGGCAGAAATCCCTGCGAGCGTTAAAAAAAATCTTCTCGACAACGTCTACTGCTCGCAATGTCGAGGCTCGGTCAAGGTCGTGAATATCGCAGGGATAGTAAAAGGTGGTGATCTTGTGCTGACCGGCAGTTGTGCTGTTTGTGGTAGCGGCGTAGCTCGCGTCATCGAAGGTTCGAACTAAGCGTCAGCTGGCCTGTACTATCAATTAGGCAGAGGTCGGGAATGCTGCTTTGCCGACTTTTGATGTAAACCAGCCGTTCTACAAGGCACGAAACGACAACCGTGCAATGTCCGAAGAACGCAATTTGCTATACGTCGCAGTCACGCGCGCTCGGGAAAGGGTGCGTTTGTATCACGCGCCGAGCAACCACGCGGGAAGTAGGCAGCGGTTCGAAGAAGTCAGTGGCTTCCTCGCCGAGCCGCGCGTGCAAAAGACTTTACTGATCCAGTAGCTTTGGCGACATCACCGATCGTTAATAAATGATGCTTTTAGTCCGCGGCGGGTGAATACCCATCACCCGACCGCCACACAATAGCGTTCATCCCTGACAGCCATAGCCTGATCTCACCTGCCGTAATTGGCATGGTTTGCCAGAGGCTGATTGCACCTCAAGGCATGGATAGTTTCGCCCTTTGAACCCCATGGCCCGACAGCCATAGGGAAATCTAGCGTCGTAGGAGACAAAGAAGTGAATACAGCCTTTGCAGGTTTGAGCATCTCTGGGCAAGACGCCGTTTTCCTTCTGTTCGATCATGCCTGCCACACGCCATACCCCTCTTCACGTAAACCGATGGCTAATTCGACCTCCATCTCACAGGCGCCGTCGTAGGGCATCGGGTTAAAGACTTCGTAGAGTTTGGGCAACAATCTCAAACCAAATTGCCGTACGTACCGATTCGACTGAATGCCGGCCTTGTGCTTATCGAAGCGAACATCGGGGTCCAATCCCGTCATGCCGACGTAAACGCACGGCTTGCCTGTGACGTAATCGGGATTGCACTTCCTGAACTTGCCTTCGTAAAGAACCTCTTTCGAGAGTTCGATAACGTAGACATGGTAGTGGTTACGGCGACCCATGGGAGCGTTCAGATTTCGTGGATGGGGTCACTCCGTGACGATTCGTAAGCTTGCCAAGTGCAACGCTCACATCGGCTTTGCGATCGAATGCAGCAGCATCGGCACTTTAGCGCGGCTGGTGCTCTGCAAGCGCGCCATGAGTTTGTAATCTACGTGGCTCAATTCATAGGCATGTGCAATGTCTTGTTGCATCCGATGCCATAAGCCGCTCGCCATTTCAGCATCCACCATCGCTCGGTGCGCGCGCCCTGATTTTGGCAGGCGCAACATGTCTACGAGTGTCGATAACTTGTGATTCGGCGCATCCGGGTAAACACGCCTTGATACGAGCATTGTGCAGGCGAACGATTGGTTGGCCATGACGCCCAGGAGAGCCAGTTCGGCTTTCCAGAATTTTTGATCAAAGGACGCGTTGTGAGCCACCACAGGATGATTGCCAACGAACTGTGCGGCTTCGCGCATGACCTTGGATGCGGGAGGTGCAGACGCGATCATGCTGTTGGTTATCCCCGTCAGGGCGACCACTTCGCCTGGAATGCGTCTTCCCGCGTTCATCAAACTCTGATAGCGGTCGATAATCTGCCCGTCACGCACCAAGGTCACGGCGATTTCAGTCGCGCGATCTCCCCAACTGGGTGACAACCCCGTAGTCTCAAAGTCTAGAACGGCAACCGTTTCCATCGCTATATTCCCAGAGGCGCTGTCATTCGCATGACGCCTCATTGCTCCGCTCGGCGGGGATAAACGGGATTAGCCCCTTCTCAAAGGCCAGCCGTTGTAATTCAATCGGTGCCCGGCGAATATCCATCATCAGGCCATTGACCTGCAGTATCCAGACCATTGGGTTGTCGGCGATTCGGCTGGGTAAGGTCCATTCAGGCGACATGGGTCCCATCTTGAGCGCATCCCGAATTTGCTTTGACTTGTTCTGCCCCGTGCTTTCGGCGACACCAAAAAACTCGTAAATAGCCTTCGGCTTACAGTGCGGAATCTGCGAAGGATCATCCAGGAAATTGACTCGGCCTACCGAATGCGTTGCGGCAACTGCCCAGACGTTTTCTTTGCCCTTCAGTAGAGGCGACGGGCGTTTTCTGGCTAATGCGCCCAGCACGTGCCGGATCAGCTGGCGATATTCTTCGTTGAGATGCTTGCCACAGAACGCGTCCGTGAGCGCCGTTATGGCCGCAAATTTCTCGGCCATGGCTTGGGGAATTTTTTCTGGAGCAGACATGGTGACGACGGTAGATAGTTACGATCGTGCAATTATCACAGATTGTCGCGTCCGTATTGAAGGAGCGCAGTGCGTAAATTCTCACAGAGAAACGGAGAGTAGACATTCCTGATGAAAGGCGTATTGTAAATATCAAGCCTTGGCCAGAATCATCGGCTAGGGCCCTCGAGCAGCAACGAGACTGGAGGCACTATGGTTGAAAGTCCACCACAGCACGAGATGATTACGTAGTACCCAAACGGCTTATGCCGAATGCCTTGGTCAATTGTTCCGAGGCACAGAACTTACGAAGCCCAAGCTTGAAACGCTTGGGCTTCTTGTTTTTAGGCTATCGATTTTGCTGATCGAGATTTCGGCCGTTAGTGCCATCAGCTCATTCTTCACTCCCGAATCTCTTCGCGGTCGGGGCAGAAAATACAGAAATTGAGCTGAAACTCAGTCAGGCGGCGATACTCCGCCTTTCCGCTAGTCTCCGCAGCTGTCGCCTCTGGTCGGCGACAGTGCCAACGGACTTGCCCGCCGTTCCACTCCACTGGCGACAAGGCGCTATAATGTACAAAATTTTGCACTACTTGTGTCAGGAGTATCCCATGAGCTTTTCTGCCAACGATATCGTTCCGCTTTCGCAGGCGCGCGCCAAGCTTTCGGAGTTGGCCGATGCAGTCAAAGGTGGAGCGGAGAAAATCATCACGAAGAACGGTGAAAGCTACGTCGCGCTGATTGACGCCAACCGGCTCGACTACTATCACCGTCTCGAAAGCGAGCGCATTCACCTGCTGTTGATTGATGAAGCCGCCAAGGGATTAGACGATGTCGCGGCGGGGCGCGTCAGCGATGCACGCAAGACGCTGGGATCGATCCGGCAACGGCGGCGTGCGGTTTAGGCACGTTCGGCATCGTCATGGCAAAACGCATCACCGTAAAGCTCACGGCAAACTTCGAGCGCAATCTCGAAGAGATCGAGCGCTTTCTGGTTGAGGCCGACGCGCCATATGCCTACGATGCTTTGCTTGACGAATTATTGACGACTGTCATCCCGAACCTGGAACGATTTCCCGACATGGGCCGGTCATTTCTTGCTAGACCGGCCCGCTCTATCGAAACGACAAATTCGCTAAACGCGCTACGCGCCAAGCTCGCTGCGCTGACTTCTGATCCCGACGCCTTGCGGGAATACGTTTTGTCTGACTACCTTCTGTTGTACGCGCAGGTCGAAAGCATCATTTACCTGCTGGCAATTCGCCATCATCGACAGTTGTCGTTCGACTTCGATACGCATTGGGACGCATCCGCGTCACCCCGGTAGGGCTATCCGGAAAAACTTATCGTCCCCGCGACACGTCACCGTCAACTGGCGTTAAGCACGGATTTCGATAGCAGTGACTGCTCTATCCATCTCCTGAAGCGAGTCGAACGAAAACTGTAAACAACTCCTGCATCAACTCGATGCGCTTTTGCCAGGAGTTCGTTATGGATATCGCAACACTAGCGTCAAAGCTTCACGCGTTTGATCTTGACATTACCTACATCAAAAAAATTGACTACGGCCAACAAATCCGCCTCGCGTGCGGTGCGGTTATCAACGTCTACGACAAGGGAACGGTGTTGCTCCAAGGAAAACTGCATGAGCAATACCGCGAACGCTCAATGATTCTGTTGAAACACATTCTTCCGCCAAATACGCGCTGGTGTATCAAGTAAAGAAATAGGCGGCAAACGAAATTACGCGTTTCATCGCTATCGCGGGCGAGCCAGTCTCCGTTCGATTCGCGGAATCCGTGTGTAATCGACACAGGATTCCGCTCGCACGCCTCATTTGATCAAACTACGACCTCAGCTGATTGACGCTGAATACTGACGTCGCTCGACACCCTATTGTATTCACTCAACTCGCGGCAACGCAAAGCGGCAACAATGCAAGATCAACACGGGTTGGTGTTGGCCGGCGCAGGAACGGGGAAGACCAAAACGATCGTCTCACGAGCCGACTACTACACCGCGTGAGCAAGACCTTACCCGCTGTGTAACAACTTGATCAGCACGCACACTTACATCGCCAATTCTATGTGGCGCAGAGAGCGAAATTTCAACAGCAGAAAACATTGGCGCGTAAAGACATTTGATTCAACGACACATGCTCATGACAATCGGCGCGATCAGCATCGCTGATCAACGATGAATTTGGCAAAGAAAGTCGCAGCGCTGCGATCTCCGAGAAATGGCAATGGCAACGGCATTGAAGAATAGTGCGTCCACCGTCAACTCACGATACTCATGGTTATTGTTAGTTCAGGTGATGATTGAATGTCAGCGGTTCGGCCAAAGGCGTCCTTCGTCTTGGCTGGGAGCGGACCTCCAACAAACAGATCAGATCGTGGCTTTGCGTGATACATCCTTATCTGTTAGGGCGCGCGATGCCATGCTCGTTTTCCAGTGAAGACTCACACACAGTTCCCGGCAGGACGCCTTGCAGCCAAGTACAACTTGGCACGCTAAGCCCCTCGATTGCGCGGACCAAGGAAGAACCAGAGGATCAAGCCCAGCACGGGCAGCAGCACCACTGCGACTATCCAAATCAGCTTCTTCTCGTTCGAAGCAGAGCTTTGAAAAATATTGATAATTGCCCAGATATCTCCGATCAGTATCAGGAGGCCTAAGACGCCGCTGTATTCAAAGTTCATCATTTGGGTTCCTTCCCTGTTCCGTGGGCGCAGTCAATCCCTGACGCCAGCTGCTTACGCGCCTAATCGCGCAGAACTCATACTGCTAAACAAAACTGGCGAATTTCGCCAACTTTCGCACAACCTCCAAGTCTTCAGGAATTTCTAGCACATTTTCTGCTCTA
>JBBQIY010000091.1:0-7459 GCA_038325415.1 Kiritimatiellia bacterium | reverse complement strand
GGCGTCTGCCACCTCGGCCTTCCGCAACATGGCCATGTCCGTCCCGGCGAAGTCATTTTCGGAACGGATTCCCACACTTGTAGCCACGGCGCTCTCGGCGCCTTCTCGACTGGCATTGGCAATACCGATGCGGGATTCGCGTTGGGTACTGGCAAGATGTTGATCAAGATTCCCGAAACGATTCGTTTTGTCCTCAATGGTATAAAGCCTGATTACGTGACGGCCAAAGACATGATCCTTCGCATCATCGGGGACATCGGTATTGACGGTGCAACGTACTGCGCCATGGAATTCGTCGGCGAAGCCATCGAAGCACTCTCGATCGATGAACGCATGACCATCTGCAATATGGCCATCGAGGCAGGCGCTAAAAATGGCATTATCCCGCCAGACGCAAAGACACTCGAGTACGTCAAGGCGCGCACCAAGAAGCCGTTCACGCCTGTCTATGGCGACGTTGACGCTCCGGTGATGAAGACTTACACCTACGATGTTTCAACGTTCGTTCCTTGCGTGGCCAAACCCCACCTCCCCAGCAATTACGCAGCGGCACGCGATATGACCTCCGTCAAGCTCGACCGGGCTTACATCGGCTCGTGCACGGGTGGCAAGCTGGAAGATTTCGTGATGGCCGCTGGGGTCCTCAAGGGACGCAAGGTCGTCATTGAGACGTGTCTGGTTCCTGCCACGGTTGAAATCGCAGAGCAGTTGATGAGCACATCGATCGACGGAAAGTCGCTCGTCGAAATCTTCGCCAATGCCGGTTGCGTGCCGATGGCTCCGCCTTCGTGTGCTGCTTGTCTGGGCGGACCCGTTGATACGTTCGGCCGCGCAAACGCCGCCGAAGTCGTGATCTCAACCACCAACCGAAACTTCATTGGTCGCATGGGGTCCAAAGATGCGCGTATCTATCTGGCATCGCCTTTGACCGCAGCAGCTTCTGCCGTTACGGGACACATTACCGATCCACGCGACCTCTAATTGACGCGGGTGAAATTCCAACCTCCCCCTTGTCTACAACCCTCTCCAGTTTCTGAAAGAAAGAACTTATCATGACCAAAGACAACACGATCCGCGGATCAGTCTATGTGCTGGGTAACAACATCGACACTGACCAGATCATCCCCGCTCAATTCCTCAACCTCGTCCCTACCATTCCCGAAGAGTACATCAAACTGGGCTCCTACGCCATGGCAGGTCTGCCAGATTCTGAACTCCCCTTTATAGACCCGGCCACGGGCCGGTCGCCCTACGGCATCATGATCGCAGGCAGGAATTTCGGTTGCGGTTCTTCGCGCGAACATGCACCGGTTGCTCTCGGAGCCTCAGGCTGTAAGGCCGTTGTGGCAGAATCCTACGCTCGAATTTTTTTCCGTAACAGTGTCGCGACGGGCGAAGTTTATCCCTTCGAGGCTACAGCTCCGCTAAACACCGAGTTTAAGACAGGTGATGAAGCTGAGATCAATATTGAAGAAGGCACGATTACACGTCTTTCCGATGGCAGAACTTTTTCGCTGAAGGACCTCGGTGCCGTAGCACCCGTTGTCGCTGCAGGCGGCATGTTCGGATACGCCCGCCAAGTCGGAATGATCAAGAGCAGCAGTAAAAAGTCTTTTCAGTGAAACTTGTGCTTGTCTTATGTGTCTTCGGAATCGGTTTCGCCATGGCATGTGGTGACACCCTCCAATTCACTCCCAGTGGCTTTGCCGTGACGGCTAACACGGCCATTTGGAATGCAGTTGACCGAATCCGAGGGTGGCATTGTCACGACGTTGACAGCAATGGGGGTCGATACCGCCGGACTCTTTAACTCCGTTTTTTTAGTGAGGTAATGAGATGAACGGCGAATGGATAATCCTCGTATGGGCGCTTGTGAGCGTGATCTTCCTCGTGAAGCTCCCGATCATAAGAGAACTTTTCGCCAAAGTGCGGAAGATGTCGGCTGTCGGAATCATCTGCATGGTGCTAAGCCTAGGTTTCCTCGCCAACGTGTCGTATACCAAAGACGGTATTAGCACAAATCAGTCCGCATCTCAGACTGTTTCTCAATCGGCGGAAAATCTATCAAGTTCAACCCAGTCCTCGGTATTGACTTCCGCGGAACTTCCCGATTTCTGGAACGATGATCCCACCGACACGGACGGTGACGGTATCCCCGACCTCTGGGAGAAGTGGACGCACGGTAAAAAACTTGTGGCCGACTCCGACCTCGACCGTGATGGTGATGGTCTGACCGATCTAGAGGAATTCTTAACCCAGACCGATCCTCGCACAACGGACACAGATGGTGATAGCTTCAGCGATTTCTTCGAAGTCGCCAACGGCATGAATCCGGTGGTAAGCGAAGACTTCACGCCTGTGGAGCCAGACACCAACCACAACGGTCTACCCGACATCTGGGAGCAGGGTGGGTACGACTCAAGCTTTCGGGATGCCGATCATAACGGCTTCGACGATTATTACGAAAGGTACTACCTTCCTGCGGCATCGGATGACAACTTCGATGTGATTGTTAATATTTATTCCACGCGCAGTGTGTTGCTCATCTGGGAGAGCGGGGAAGACTGGAATAGCATTGTCATGCTTCCGACTACCGCCACCTCCGTTAAACTCCGTCTGCCGTTTGGTGCGGATACCGAAGTGAAACTCCACCCCTCGCCCTATGGAACCGATATGACACTGTATCTGGGTTGTTCTGAAACCACAAAGGAACAACTTTGTACACAGATTGCGCTTAGATCGCAAGAGACATCTCAAGGAGTTAACATCCGTTTTACTACCGTAACGACATCTGAGAAAGTGAAGGTTATTGAGATTAAGTGCCTGGATCGACGTCGATTACAACTTTTCGGACAACTGGCGAATTCTTCCGATGCTTCATTCCGAAATGAAAATCCAATGGGCAAAGCCTATGTCTATATGAATGTGATTCGGGAAGCAAGTTCATCTGAAAAATTTGAGTTTGACAATAATATGATGAAAACTAAAATACGAGAGAAATGTGAGATCGCAACACTCTTTCTTTTTTCTAGTCAAGAGCTTATGAGTGCGATTGCGGCGACAACAGAACACGAAACGGGTCATTTGTTGGGGTTGGTTTCCCCCGATTATCTTGGCGGAACAAAAGGGCTCCACAACCGCAATATTCTTGTTAACGGTTGGATCATGAATGCGAGTCCATTGACACCGATGGTTTATCGACTGGGAAGTCGTTCTACCAGAAGACGGACGTGGAAAACCCAAGATTTGATGTATCTAAGTTTTATCTTACCAGAAGGAAAATAAATGAAAATAGTTAACTTTTTAGGCGTGTTGATTGCGATATCGTTCGCGCTTTCGGGTTTTGTCAGAGGCTCAGCCCCCGAGAGTGACAGCGATTTTTTCTGGGGAGAGATGTCGATAGTAGAAAACGTAGCATTTGCAGATATTGCGGGTATTGGCAAATGTGTAGACCTAACGACTAATGATACGATGCGTATTGAAATGAAATCCTATTGGCTCGGGAATCAAGAGACCAATACGCTTGAGTTGACAAGTGCCATTAACGACATGGTTGAGTTGATGGGAACCTTTGAAATAGGCCAAGACGTAATATTTTTTGCGACGACTAATCAATGGAAGAGAACCCTTACCGGCAAGGAGCTTTCATCGATGTCCGCATGGAAATTCCGTGCGCTTCTCACCGAGATCGGCCCCCCTTGTACGCCTTCGCTTGGAAGTGTTGGTAGCCAGGCATCTTCATGGTTCCCAGTTGACTCAAACGACATGGAAACTGTTGATTTTGTTTCAAACTTGGTGTATGCGGCGTGTGTGTCGAGGAACTTGAACCTCTACTATGAGACCTTGCGCCCAGTGCTCTCTACAACAAACGATGCACAATCACTCTATAAGTTCATGCCGGATGCATTTCGAGAAATGCTTGCTTTAGAATCTGGCGAGGATGAAGTGTTTTTGGTCAACGCATTCAACGACCCTCTTCTACCTCGAAAGTTTCGTGGAATGGCCTTGTTTAATCTGAAGAAACGATTCGACTGGTCTGCGACCAACACTGTGCCGGAGTTGTAACAAAACTTGACCAAGCCCTTGCGAACCTGATACGCTTCTTTCCTATGGGTTTACTATCATGAAAAGCTGGGACGATATACGACGCGATGCAACGCAATTCGCAAAGAACTGGCGCTTGGCCTACGATGAGAAGTCGCAGGCGCAAAGCTTCCTCCTCAGGTTTTTTGAGGTGTTCGGCGTCAAGACGGAACAGGTCGCCATATTCGAACACCGCACCAAACGTCTCGACAGCTCCCAGGGTTTCATCGATCTCTTCTGGAAGGGCTGTATCCTCATCGAAATGAAACAGTAGAACCCTTTCCTGCCGAAATCTCCCGCGTTTCGCTCTGGCTCATGGATCACCTTTGTAACCGCGAGGCGTCGGTTGAATTCGGCCAGAACTACGCCCGCATCCCGATCCACGACACCCCCCATATTCTCTGCGCCAACGCTCTCACCACAGACTGGAAATCGCTCTCTACAGACTCTGCCACGAAACCCTTCTCGTACATCCTCGGTAATCCGCCGTTCAACGGCGCTCGCATGATGTCGTCCGAACAAAAAGCGAATGTCGTGACCGTTTTCGGAGAAACAGACAACGTCGGGAATCTTGATTTCGTTACCGCATGGTACAAAAAGGCCGCCGACTTGATCCAAGGCACCACCACGCGCTGTGCTTTCGTTTCGACGAATTCAATCTGCCAAGGGGAACAAGTGGCGATCCTTTGGAAACCGTTAATCGAACGTCTCGGTATCACTCTTAATTTCGCCTATCGCACCTTCAAATGGCACAACGAAGCCAGCGGCAACGCCGCCGTTCATTGCGTCATCGTCGGTTTTTCCCATGCGCTGTGCAAGTTCCCCGACAACCCGTTATCAAAAAATAAAATCATTTATGATGAAGGCGGTGTACCACGTCCTGCGCACAACATCAATGCCTACCTCGTTGATGCTCCTGATGCTTTTGTTGAAAGCCGCTCCAAACCAATTTGCGATGTCCCGGAAATCGGCATCGGCAATAAGCCCATCGACGGTGGCAACTACCTCTTCACGAAAGAGGAGATGGAGGCTTTCATCGCGGAAGAGCCCGCATCAGTCAAATGGTTCAAACCTTGGATAGGCTCTCACGAATTCATTAATCGTTATTGCCGCTATTGTCTCTGGCTGGGCGACTGCTCGCCCAACGAACTCCGGAATATGCCGCTTGCCATGCAACGAGTGGAAGCTGTTCGGAATTTCCGACTTGCAAGTAAAAGTCCAGGAACGCAAAAGCTTGCGATAAGACCCACGCGCTTTCATGTCGAAAAGATGCCCAAAGGAAATTATATTGTCATTCCCAAAGTATCGTCAGAAAAGCGGCGATTCATTCCAATCGGCTTTCTCACCCCAGAGACTCTTTGCAGCGATCTTGTTTTTATGATTCCTGACGCCTCGCTCTATCACTTCGGTGTACTGACTTCCAGCGTCCACATGGCGTGGATGCGGGCGGTCTGCGGACGTCTGAAGAGCGACTACCGATATTCCAAAGATATCGTGTATAACAGCTTCATTTGGCCGGAAGTGAACGATGCGCAGAAAGCGACGGTGACGGCAGCGGCGCAAGCGGTGCTCGATGCGCGGACAAAATATCCCGACAGCACGTTGGCCGATTTGTACGATCCCTTGACTATGCCGCCTGAGCTTTCCAAAGCGCATACCAAGCTTGACGCCCTTGTCGACAAACTCTACAGCCGCCCCTTCACCAGCGACACGGATCGCGTCGCGCACCTCTTTGAGCTTTATGCGGAGAAGTCGCTAGTCGCTAGGGAAGTCATTGGTCATGGGTCATTTGTAGACGCGGCGTCCTCGCCGCGTGAAAAGTTTGTGCGGTGCGTGGCAGGGTGCGGATGCAGGCACACGAGGGGCAAGCGCTGCTTGCCCTTCGGCAGACGAGCAGGCGCTCGTCCCTCCCCTGTAGACGCGGCGTCCTCGCCGCGTTTCCCATTGTGACGTTTGTGACGCGCGTGGGAGAGTTGTCTCTTTGGATGCCTTGTCTCTCCAAAATACAAAAATCGGGTGCCCTGTCACGAGAACGCGGCGGGGACGCCGCGTCTACTGAAAGTGTTTCCCCTTCGTGCTCTTCTTTTCTTCGTGTTGAAGCGAGCCTGCATAGGACAAGCTTCATTACTGCATTGCTCCGCACTTGCTGAGCGCCATCGTTTTTCGCTATATCAGCAAGCAGATTCAGGTCTTTCAGATTCTCCGTTGCTGCTCCACGAACGCCTGTGCTCGCATCATTTTTCGCGAGATCGGCAAGGAACTCCTGATTCATTAAATGCCTTGTCGCCTCTCTACGAATGTCCCAGTCCCTATCGTTTTTCGCGATGTCAGCGAGCAACTGTTGATCGACTAACTTGCAAAATGCAGATGTGCGTTTCTTTTCATACAAGTCATTTTTTGCAATCTCGGCAAGTAACTTCTGGTCGGTCATACTAAAGACCGCTGCGGCACGCACATCCTCGTCCCTGAATATATTCGACAAGGTCTTCAAACCTTGCGATGTGAATGAAGAAAGTTTTTGCTTTAAACTTGGATTGTATTGTGAGGTGTAATTCAGATGGGTGAAATTTCATGGCGTGTGCGAATGCACCAAAACTGGCGTCTGCTTTTCGGTAGTCTATGTAACGTCCGTATAGATAATCGATATAGCTTTTCTTAATGGTGTCAGATCCAATCGATTCAGAGGGATAATTCATCTTGGGGATCTTCTTGCCCTTGATGTTTACTACGTTAGCAATAACGCCTGTGTTGTGTGTATTAGTGACCGTTATCGTTTGTTGTGCTGCGGAATCACGGGCTTTATTTGCGTGACTCTGAAATTGGAGGATACGCTTCTGCAGATGGACGTCCGCAGGGGATATTATCCCATGAGTAATTTTCGAATGGCATGAAGAACAAACCAACAGAAGATTAGTAACATCGTTATTACTCGGATCTTCATCAACATGATGGATTTCTAGGGCAGACACGACAGATTCAGAGCAAAAAGCGCAACATGATGCAGCCTCCTGAAAGACCGCCTTCTGAGTCATCGATGGAATTTTTTGGCGCTTCATTTAGTACCCCCTGACATTGAATAACATTTCACCATTAATACCGCCTTCATGTGACTAATATCTCACGTAGAGTGAAGAGAATATTCTCTCTAGTACACTCTGTCAAGATTCACAAAATTTAAGTTTGGAGAGCGAGACTGTGACGGGCCGAAACTATCAGTGGTGCTATAACAAAAATTGCCGGGTGGGATTCAATTTAGTTGAATCCCACCAAGAATACAGAAGTCAGGAGTCAGAATACAGCATTGATTCTCAACACGTTATGCACAGTTGCAAACTTCTTCCGTGGTGTCACGAGAACAGAGACATGAATTATTTCG
>JBBQIY010000090.1:0-7520 GCA_038325415.1 Kiritimatiellia bacterium | reverse complement strand
GTTCGCCGATGGCGCGTGAGGCTTCGAGATCGTTTTCGCAGAATACGGCATCAATGGATCGTGGATGCTGATCGAGCCAGCGTCCCATCTCTATGGATGAGGCAAAGACGTATCGCGAGGTCGGCCCCACGGTATCCAGTCCGTGATCTCCAAGTGTATTGAAGACAGCCGGCATTTTTTGAACCGCCCAACCTTTTTCGAGGCAGCGGAGGTAATGCTGAGAAATAATCGCAATTTTACTTTTTTTGCGTTCGATAACCGTTTCTGTGAGATGGCGATAGGCCGCTGCGAAGTTGATGCTGATATTGCCGACGGAAGGCATGGTGGGGAGGGAAGAATCAATGGTAACGACCTTTTGGCGCTTGCTCAAATCATGGATGCTATCGAAGTCGGCCGAACAGGCGATAATACTCCCGCTCGTCGAAAATGATCGGCACATGGTCATCAAGTGCTCATGATTAAAGCACAAAGCCGGCTCCATGCCCACGTCCACGAGTCGCCTCGATAATTGCGAGGCAAGTTCACCATAGTAAAATTCACCAAGACTCAAGACAGAGATGGGAATAATACGTAGACTTTTTTCTTTCAGAGCACGCGCGACGAGGTTCGGATGGTAGTTGAGTTCCTGAACGGCTTTGATGACCCGCTCACGGATATAAGGACGCACGGAAGGATCGTCACGCAAGACCTTCCTTGCCGTGTCGATCGCCACGCCTGCTTTTGCTGCAACTTTTCCGAGTGTCATAATAAAATTTGTTCGTTCCTAAAACTAGTTACGAGTCTATTTTTGGTTACGGCACTAGAATAAATAAATCAACCTGCCTGTGTCAATAGTTTTTTTGTTTTTTTCAGTGGTCGCGGAAGATTCCGGCCTCACCGAGGCCAGCCACAGCAGAGCCAAAGCTTGTAACCGCAACGACCCCAGCTAAAGGATGAGTCTGGTCTCCGACTGGCAACCGGTCAGTGAATTGTGAGTGCGCCCCGGAATCAGGGGTCTGATTGGAATGGCGCTAACTTAAGCCCCGTTTCGATCTTGATCCTAATCGTAATCCTAATCGTAATCTTAATCCGTTCAATCAGAGAGATTAAGATTACGAGTACGAGTACGATCTAACTAGGGCTGACTGGAACTGGATAGCGGCCGGCTGGACATCAGTTTATTTTCTTCCCAGTAACCGTAAAATTTAGAACCATCGGAGGTTAAGTATTGTCCTTCGCCTTCGGTGAGAACGCCATTTTTCCATGTACCATTGACCTTGCCTCCATTTTGGAAAACATAGATCCCTTTACCGTGAGGGACACCGTTCTTCCAGCTCCCCGCAAAGTCATCGCCATTGGAATAGGTAAATGTTCCAACGCCATGGCGTAGGCCGTTCTTCCATTCCCCTTGGTAGCGCTCCCGATTCTGTTTGCAAAGGACGCCGAAGCCGTTGTACAGACCATCTTTCTGAACTTCACCTTTGTAGACGGATCCATCTGAATTTTTGATTGTATCGGGATCATCCAAGAATCTTCTATACTCTTCTCCAATCGACAGAGAGCTTGTCGTATTGACGTTCGTGTAGGCATTGTCTTCAGGAACTTCCACCGCTGGGGGAGTCGGGGTGACTGTGCGAATGACTTCCGGAGCAGGTGAGGGCACAATCGGGGTGACGGCGGGTTCTTGGACAATCGGAGCGACAACTGGCGCAACGACAGGCGCGACGACAGGAGCTGTGATAGGCACTTTGACAACTGGCGCAACGACAGGCACTTCGATTTTCTTCGTGTCAGAAACGCTGAATGCAGCGTGAGTTGTTAAAGCTTTGGCAACATCAATTGCCAATTTCCCCGCATCATTTTTCAGTGTTGTGTTCGCGCCTGCCTTAATAAAATAGGCAACGGCGGCACCATTCCCTCGGATCGCGGCAATATGAAGGGGCGTGTTTAACTTGACATCGAGCGCGTTAATATCGGCTCCCGCCTCTTGAAGATATTTTGCGATTTCTGGATTCGCGGTCCCACGCGCTAAGAAGTGGAGCGGCGTATACCCATTCTTGGCCTTGGCATTGACGTTCGCACCTTTTTTGATGAGGAGTCGAAGGGTGTCGGATGCGCCGTTATCGGCTGCCCATTGCAAAGGCGTCGTGAGACTGTTTTCCGTTGTGATATCCACCGCAACGCCCGCTTCAAGAAGACGGTAAGCGGCTTCCGTGTTGTCGAGACTTGCAGCATAATGAAGAGGTGTTATGCCTCCGGTCGTTCGAGCGGCGAGCACTTTTTCTTTGTCAGCTTTGAGCATTGAGGTGATGGCACTCATGTCGCGCAGGTTAATTGCGGCGAAGATATCGCCCGCCACGACCGTGTCGCCAACGGCGAAAGTGGTTCCGAGTACGGATGCGATTGCAATCAGGGCTAGTTTATTAATTTTCATTTTGTTTCCTTGGTAATCAAAAGTTTTTAAATTTTTTATTGCACGTTCAATCCACGAGGTCCCATCGGAACCAAGATTTTCAGTGCACCTTTTTTGACCGTGATATCGAGATTCTTAGCGGTTTCATGAAGTTCGCCATCGAGCTGCACGGGCTGTGCCTCCATACGTTCAACTCTCAGCGTTTTGAACTTGCGACAAATCACATTCGGCAAGTTCACGAGCCCACGGTCGAAAACATCCGAAATGTTGGCCAGCAAGAGGGGAGCGTCCTGTTGGCGAGCGGCGACGAGTTCAAGTCTACCATCGGCGCTATCTGCCGATTTCGTGATGAGTGCGCCGCCGCCCCATCCGCTCAAGTTGCCGATGGTCAGCAGAAGCGGTCGATCCAGATCGATAATTTCTGCTTCATCGATGATGATGCGGACCGGTTTCGGGGAATACTCAAAAAAAGAATAGACTCCAGCCAGCACGTAGGAGCCGATACCGCGAATGGGAGACCTATTGTAGGCTTTCACCATGGCGGCGTCCCATGCAGCACTGGCACTCACGAGGAACGGACGGCCATTCACATAGCCAACGTCCATTTCGCGCACAAAACCGCGTGCGAGCTGTTCGACTGCCTCAGCAGGATTCAGCGATTGAGAGAAATGACGTGCCAAGCCATTTCCGCTGCCAAGTGGGATGACCCCCATGCAGACATCTTTGCCGATAATTCGGGTTCCGATGCTGCTCACCGTACCATCGCCGCCGCCGATCACAATGCAGTCGGTATCATCTTCGAGGGCATGGTCAAGCATCTGAGTCGATTCTTCGACAGAACTCGGGAAGTACCACGCCAAGTCTTCTGCCGTCTGCTTCCAATGCGTTGAGAAAGCATCTTGAACCCGTCGTAAATAGGAGCCGGGTCCTGATTTTCGGTTGTAAAAAATTCTTACTTTTTTAAACTTCATCGCGTGGTTTTAGTTCGCCAATCTGGCGGCTTCCACCTGCTTCGCTACCCAGGGGTAAGTCATCGCGATGCCATCCCAAAGGGTGAATTGTGGAACCCAGCCGATTGAGGAAATTCGATCAATACTGAAGTTCCGCGAGGCAACGCCTACAGGTCCCTCCACGCTGTGAATGGCAATTTTTTTTCCAGCCACCTCTGCAATGGTCTCCAAGAGTTGGCGGACATTGACATATTCTCGCGTTCCAATATTCGTAGGCTTATCCATGTCGGAACGCATCAGCATGACGATCCCGTGTGTCAAGTCGTCGACATAAATGAAGTTGCGAATGGCCAACCCGTTGCCCCAAATGTCAACAGAATCGCCATCCTTTGCTAAGGCAACTTTTCTGGATAGGGCGGCGGGAGCCTTCTCGCGTCCACCGCGCCAAGCGCCTTCGGGTCCATAGCAGTTTTGAAAACGTGCGATTCGAACGACCATGCCATACTTATGTTCGTAGGCCTTAGCCATGCGTTCGGCATAGAGTTTCTCCCAGCCGTATTCGTTGTCGGGTAGGGCAGGGTAGACATCGTCCTCCGTCATCTCAGGTTCGTCGGGCTGCATATCGCGGTAGACACAGACGGAGGAAGAAAAAAAGTAGCGTTTGACACCCGCCACGGCAGCTTCGTGGACCATGTTGATATTGACGAGTGCGCTGTTGCGCATAATTTCACATTCGGCCGTATGAATGAACCCCATGCCACCCATGTCGGCGGCAAGCTGATAAACTTCATCGGGCGCGGAGCCATCCGGCATTTGAAGGGCTGCGCGACAAAGTTCGGCGTGGCGGAGATCGAGTAGCAAGAAGTGGTCGGCGGAGGTCTCCGAAAACGCAGGAAGGTGGAGGTCAACACCCCGAACCCACATTCCCTGAGATTTGAGAAGTTTCACAAGGTGGGAACCTATGAAACCTCCAGCACCACAAACGATAGCTTTTTTCATGTCGACATACTTTCAACGGATGATGAGACCTTACAATGCAAAGTGAACTCTGTATTTATACTCTCTATTTTGTCCAAAAACAAGGAAAAACCCCTTTTAACCTAACATAATATATATTATGCGACGTTCTGGATCCTTTCCGATTCGGTTTGTACTCGCGTCCTCGTTTCGCTAGAATCAACGTACATGAAAAAACTTGAGACGCGTTCCAGAACCGAGATACTCAATCTCAATAAATTTTTAAAAATAGAACGGCATGAAGTGCAACTTTCTGACGGACGTATCATTCCAGATTGGGGCTGGATCGTCAGCCCAGATTACGTGACAATCTGTGCTGTTGACGACAATGATTTTTTTATCTGCTTTCGCCAAGCTAAGTATGCCATGCCGGAAATCGCCGTCGGCCCCCCGGGCGGGTATATCGAATCCGGTGAAATTCCGCTCGAGGCCGCTAAACGCGAATTGCTAGAGGAAACAGGCTACACCTCCGAAAATTGGATTCCCCTCGCCTCTTGCGCCTCCGATGCCAATAGGGGAAACGGAATTGGGAATTTTTTTCTGGCGTATAATTGCATTAAAGCTGTTCATAACAACGTTTTAAGCGATGATGTGGAAGATGCTGAACTGCTACTACTTTCCAAAGCAGAATTGCTTCATGAACTTGACTTAGGGGTTCAGATTCCCCTGCCCTGGCGGCTTTGTTTTATGCTGGGACTTCAGAAACTTGATGCACTCGCCTCGCTTTCTGTTCCTTGCGTGGTGGTTGCAGGCATTATTCGGAATCCGGCTGGTGAAATTCTCATTGCACGACGTGCACCGGGACAACGCAACGCCGACTTGTGGGAGTTCCCGGGTGGCAAACTAGAAGTTGGAGAAACTGAGGCCGAATGCCTCATCCGAGAAATCCGCGAAGAGTTCTGGGCTGAAATTGACGTGATTAGCCATTTTGCGACGACCTCGGCAACCGCTGGCACAAAAACAATCAAACTCTCCGCCTGGAACGCAAGGGCGAAAACGCCGTTCTTTACCCCATCCGTCCATAGCGAGGCTCAATGGGTTGATTCCACTGCCCTTCTTGGTCTGTGTGAAAATTTTACCCCTGCTGATATTCCGCTGATTACGGCACTCGTCGCCACCCGCTCATAAACCCAGCAGCAGTCCCGCGAGCGGCGGAGAGATTGAGTTGGCCGACATCGCACAAGAGGCGGTACAACGCAATCAGTGTTGAAATTAGTAACGGATGTCGAGCATGGCGACGTAAAAACCGCACATGGCCTGCACGATAAAACCGTGCACGGTTGTAAGAATTTTTGCTGATCGTGCCTCCACCCACATGCCGGAGAGGAACGCCTTCCGCAACGCCGAGCTTCCACCCTTTCGCCTTTGCACGAAAACTCCAATCTGCATCTTCGAAGAAAAAGAAAAACGCCTCGTCGAGCATCCCCACATCATCTAGCGCACTTTTAGCGATCAGCAGCGAGGCTCCGCACAGGTAATCAATCTCATTCACAGACGTCACTTCTGCCGGTACGTAAAAAGGAGGGCGGAGCCGCTTTCCCGCCTGCACCGTGCGCATGCTCCCGTCTTCTTCCAGCCCCTCCCGCATGGCGCACCCAACGGCACCGAGTTGCGGGTCCGATTCCGCCTTTGTAAGCAGCCGCTCCAGCGCATTGGGCTCGCAAAGTACATCGTTGTTCAGCAGCCAAACGTAATCATAACGTTTAAGATCACCCACCGATCGTAACCCCGCGTTGGCGCCGCCCGCAAATCCAAGGTTCACATCGCTGCCGATCACCTTGGCTCTTGGACAAGCTTCGCGCAACGCTTCGACTGTGTTTTCGGTTGAGCCATTGTCAACGACGAGCACATCTAAATTGGGATAGGTCTGCGCTGTCAGTGACGCACAGCAATCACGGGTAAAATCCAACCCGTTCCAATTTAAGATGATGGCTAATACATTCTTCATGTTTTCGACGTGGACTTTGATACGTTAGCGATCTGCGTTCTTCGCTTTCCTTTATAAGCTCTTGTGTTTAACGTTAAGAGGCAGTATAGCAAAAAACAAGGGAATTTGGGAATGAAGCTTTACTTTTTTTAAAAAGTCCGCTGCTTCAATTTGTCCGACTCGTCTGACCTGTCCGACCTGTCTGACTGATTCCCACAAATTATGGTTTTTTTCATGCCGTTTCGCGCTACTTGAATCTAGACACCACTTGTAAAATATCACCACAAGGGGTACGATGGAGAGCAGAACCTAAAGTGAGGAATATCATGAGCACAAAAACAACGACTATCAAGAACAACACTCATATCCTTGAAAGCACGATTGCTGGAACTTGGTATCCAAAGTCGGCGAAGGCGCTCGATGCGTTGATCAAGTACTGCTTGGACAACGTCCCCACCTCCGATGCAGAGCCTCAAACTAATGTGCTCATTCTTCCCCATGCCGGCTACGCCTATTCGGCGCAAACTGCCGCTTACGGGATCAAACACATTCAGGGCCGCGACTTCAATCGCGTCGTGCTCCTTGCCCCAAGTCACCGCGTACACCTAAACAACGTTCTCGTGTGCCCCGAGGCGGATGCCGTGTCAACACCGTATGGAACCATCGAGATCGATAAAGAGGCCATTGAATCCGTTGCCCACCACTTCAAAGTTGCACGTAACGATGCTGTTCATGCTAACGAACACAGCACGCAAATTCAATACCCGGTGCTGCAATATGCGCTGAAGGGACATCCCTTTAAAATTGTCCCCTTCATCGTCGGATCCATGGATCGCACCGCACTCGAAAAAGCAGCCGATGCACTTCGTACCATTCTTGATGCCGAAACTCTTCTTGTCGTCAGTTCCGACTTTACACACTACGGCGACGACTTCGATTACGTGCCGTTCGAAAAGAAGGCGCGCGAAAACGTCGAACGTCTCGATCTTAAAGCTTTTGAATCCATCCAAAAATTAGATCTCGACGGATTCCTTTTCCACATCACCAGCAATGGTGCCACGATATGCGGCCACGATCCAATTGCGGTGATGTTGGCACTTTTGCCAAAAAATGCCGTTCTCGACATGGCGCATTATGAAACCTCCTCCGATGAATCCGGCGACTATTCGCGTTTCGTCTGCTACCTGTGTGTGACCGGCCATGCCGACTGGGCCGCCCCACGCGATCACCCCGC
>JBBQIY010000089.1:0-7532 GCA_038325415.1 Kiritimatiellia bacterium | reverse complement strand
ACCGAATCGGATGGTGCTATTGTCTCCACGCTGACCGCTATAGGCATTGATACTGACGGGCTCTTCAGTTCCGTCTTCATCCTGAGGTAATAACATGAACGGCGAATGGGTCATTTTGATTTGGACGCTCATCAGCGTGATCTTCCTCGTGAAGATCCCGTCCGTGAGGGAGCTTTTCGCCAATGTGCGGAAGATGTCGGCTATCGGGATCATCTGCATGGTGTTAAGCCTAGGTTTCCTTGCTAACGTGTCGTATACCAAAGACGGCGTCAGCACAAATGAGACTACATCTCAGACCATTTCTCTGTCGGTGGAAAATTCATCAACTCCAACTCAATCTTCGACCTCGACTCGCACAGGGTTACCCGATTTCTGGAAGGACGATCCCACCGACACCGACGAAGACGGCATTCCCGACCTCTGGGAGAAGTGGACACACGGGAATCGAGCTATTGCCGATGGCGACCTTGACCGCGATGGCGATGGCTTAACCGACCTAGAGGAATTCTTGAACCAGACCGATCCTCGTACAGCGGACACGGACGGTGATAGCTTCAGCGACGCTTTTGAAATTGCCAATGGCATGAACCCAGTATCCGCCGAGGATTTTATACCCATAGAGCCGGATACTAACCATAACGGCGTACCCGACATGTGGGAGCAGATTGGATACTCCGACACTTTTCATGATGCCAATGGAAACGGGTTTGACGACACTTATGAGAGGTACTACATCCCTGCGGCATCGGATGACAACTTCGATGTTCTCGTAGATGTCTACACCACGCGCAGCGCGACCCTTAACTGGACGAGTGGGGAGAACAGGATGACCATTCTTATTCTTCCGACCACGGGCACTTTCGTCAAAATTCGCTTACCGTTCGGCTCGGACACAGAATTGTATCTCCAATCCTCGCCCTACGGAACCGATCTGCCATCCGGCGAGCTGTGGAAAAGCCGTATGCGAATTTCCTTTGTGCCGAGGACGGGGCAGAATCTCAATGGCAATGCGTTGATCTCGTCGGAGGGCGTCATTGCGCACAAAGTCGTCAACGTGGAAAACGTAATTGTACGCTTCCCTGAGCCCTTGTCTGCCAGAGGCGTTCAGACGCAATCGTTGACGTCTGGGAATTCGGACGGCCCGAACACGGACATCAAGGCAGGGAAGTTCGAGGTTTTTTGTGCGGACCTGTATCATGGAGTTGGTGACGTCGTCGGACCGCTCACCGTAACGACCCTACTCGGCATGGAATCGGCCACCTACGATTGGAGTTCGACTTATGGAAGCATGAGTCCTGACTCTGGATCGGAATCGTGGCTGACGGTCACCCGACTCCCTGCATCTCAGGATGAAAAGATGAGCGTTGTCACGACAGCGGAGCTGGATTCACAATCTCACGTTGCCATCACCAGCATCGTGGAACAGTGTTCACAACGGATGTTTTCTGCCAGTTTTTCCACAGACAACTTCTCCCCGCAACTCGGAGAAACGCTGGGCATCGGTGTCACGCTTCCTGGCTGCATTCATGAAATCAACCCCGGCTGGCTAGAGATCGAGGTTGTGCGAGAAGTCATTGGTGCGATGCAGCACGTGGCAAGCGTGGACATGGATATTTCAACGTCAACCGTAGACCGTTATCTTGACACGTCAACACTGGGCGGTCAGACGCTTCCCTTCGCGTGGGACGGCCTTGCACAGGTCAGTCTGCCGCTGGCCGATCACCCGGATGTCTTTAACGGTTCGAAGGGGAGAAGCATTCACCGTGCGATGCCATCCATTGAAGCGGACGAGCCCGTCCCGCCACCTTTCTGTACCGTTCGCGTCCGTCTCTGGAATCTGGGAAAGACAGAGGTGCTTAACGAATACAGTGAAACTGTTTTCATTCCGCAGGTGGTGAAGATTAGCTTCTTATCAAACGTCCCCTCGTTGTTGGCCACACCACTTGTGTACACGAATGCGGACAATAGTGCCACCATCGTGTATGCCGGAACGGAAGACGAGGCGGCGGCGGAACAGATTCTTCTAGACATGCCGCGTTATATCATGGCCTTCATGCCCGACGATGTGAACATCCGCTTTGTCAACGCGGAGCAGCCCGTATCGGGGTCATATACTGGGTTTTTCTTAACCAAGATGCCATCTCCCATAGACGACGTTTTAGGGGCGTGCTTCGGGTTAGATCAGCGAAATTCAACACCCATTGGACTTGGCGTTATTTATGCATATGATACACACGAAACTATCCGTGAATACTATCGCTACCGAGATGTTGTCGGGGATGTTTTTACCGTGCCATTGTCTGGATCGGCTTTTGCGAATCTTCTGGCCCTTATTTCTGTTCATGAAGTGGCGCATGCATTGGGGCTTGTTGATCCAGATGTGCTTGATGCCTTCTCGATTGAAGACCCGCACAATCTTAATGGAGCTGGGCAAAATATCATGGATTCTTGTGCTATGCAAAGGATGTCAGATATTTTATCACCAAGCAAGACGCGGTATTGGCGAAGGAATAACAGGCATTACATGGAGTTTTGCCTTCCTAAAAAGAAATGGGGGTTTTTATGAAAACAAGACGATTGCTAGCACTAACATTCACTATGCTGTTGGTCGCAACAGCATACGCAATTCAGATTCCTCTAGAGGATGAGGAGGAAGAGAATCAGTGGACTCCAGAAGAGACGGCTGCCATTCGCGCACGTCAATCGCCGATTCCTCTCCAGGCCGCAGTTTGCGATATCGTCGGGGTCGGCGTTGTTACGGGAATTTCGACGAATCAATGGGGAGATGTCGCCCATCTTGCGATCAACAACTACTGGATTGGGAACCCGGGATCGAACACGCTGAGTGTCTCGGCGAGTCATTCAGCACTGACCGTGACCAATACGCCGATCATCTTCTTCGCGACGAGCTACACTTTGCCACAGTACTATTCTAGGTCGGAATATCGATTTTCTTTGCTCTTTAGAATGACCGAATATCGTCAAGCCAGACAGCCGCGCGAACCTTGGTTCTACGATAACGAGAGATCTTGGTTCTACGTGACGCCTGAAACTGCTGATTTGGTCACCTTCGCATCGAATCTAGTGAACACAGCGCAGGTTTCCACCAATCGTTTGGCCTATTATGAGCTGGTTAGGGATGGATTCAAATTGAATCCGCCCGAGTCTCGAATCCATATTGATTCTGAAGTGGCATTCATCAGTTGCCGGCATTGGATGCCAACAAACTTTATGACTCAGGTTTGGTCTGATGCTCTCCTTCCCGACATTCCACGAGCCGACATCAACAACAGTTTCATGCTTAAAACCGGCCATTGGCTTCCATAATCTGGATCGGCTTTTGCAAATCTTCTGGCAGACGTTTCTATACACGAAGTCGGACATGTACTGGACCTTGTTGATCCAGATGTGCTTGATCCCATAGCGTTGGTGAAATTCCCAGAAGCGCTCATGCAGACAGATGAGCGCTAAGCTGGACTAATCCGAACTTTTGTGCACCTTGCTTAGGTGTTTATCGTATGCTACAATACACTCCTTTAAGTTAAGAGCATAAAAGGCAATTCAGAAATGAGCGACGACAAACAGAGTAGCCCGCCTCTTCATCTCGGTTTCATGTTGGGGAACCAAACGGTCAGGCACTTCGTTGGGACGGATGTGCTTGGGGATCGTTATGCTGTCGTGTTTGGCTCGACAAACCATTTCTACGACGTGAACATCTCCTCTGGCTTGGATGCACACCTTACGCTTTCCGACTATGAAGCGTTGCTCGGCAGGATTTCAGCACTCCGGCATCCGTGTTTAATTCCCTATTTCGCTTGTGGCGAGGACGACGGAATTGCGTGGATACGGTCGGAGCATTGCGATGGAGTGCCCGACTGGGTGACGACCTCCGTTAAGCCCGCCCCAGTCAGTCCCACAGCCGAGTCTCAAGGTGACGATGCAAATGAAATCAGCTTTGCGACCTTGCGGGCTTTGCTTGAAGCGACGAATGGCAAGATCAGCAATGCAGATCGTGACATCATCATCGGTGACATCGCAGAGGCAATGGCCTATTTACATATTAACGGGCTTCATGTCGGAACACTTTCCCCAGAGACGGTTTTTCTCGATAAGACATTTCGTCATTCCAGTTTGATTGCGCGGTTGCGTTTCTATGCGTGGCCGGAAGTCACGACGCCCGAACGGATGGTTAACGACCTGCGTCAGGCAGGCGATCTTCTTTCTCTGTTGCTCGCGGCGTCTGACAAATCAAAAGGGACTAAGCTTTATAAGGCGCTATCAGAGCTTGCTCCTCTGTTGAAAACGCCAAGTGCGTTTGCCAGTGGCAAAGAATTCTACGACGAACTCTGCACGATTTTCGATGATCATGGAGCGTTCCACAACCCGCGGTCTGAGAAGCGGTCGGTGACCTACGCTGCCGATGGATCGGTCCTCGATCCGCTTGCCATCCCCAAGAACAGTCCAACACCCGTGTCAGCGTCTGTACGCCGCCACCGATCCGAGAGCCATCGACATAAGACCGACCAGCGGTCGCGCAAGTTCGATTCGAATTCCGCAACCGGACAAATGGTGGCGGCGGCATTCCGAATGGGTCTCATGTTTGTTGGCATCGTGGGCGTGGGGCTTGCCGTTTACTTCGGGATGAAGTACATCGATAATCGGCGGCGAGCCAACACGCTGATTACGACGGCTCAACGTTATTCGGCCATCTCGATCATAGAGGACGAATCGGAGAAGGTCGACATGAGTGCCTTCCCGGAAGACGTTTTAGACTACACCCCCGAACAGCTCAAGACTGCATCAGGGAAGGGCGATGCGATTGCAACAGCCCGCCTTGCCATTCTTGCGCTTGAGGAGAATCCTGCTGATCCGAGTTTGAAAGCGGAGGCCGACGCCATTCTTGCTCCTCTCATGAGCAGACTGGAAGTCGAGGCACTGTCGAATCCTGTGGCCGCTTACTGGTACGGATATGTGCGATTGTTGGGAATCTGCTCTGAATCCGATTCAGCCGAGGCGGTATCGTATCTTCGCCGATCCCTTGAGAGCGGTTATGCCGATGCTGGCATTTTGCTGGGGGACTGGCTCGCGAATCGCAAGTCTGGGGGTGACGCAGAGGATGATCGGCAGGCGATGCAACAGTGGCGTGCAGCCTTTGGTATTCCTGAGAAATGGACCCGCACACAGATGGACGCCATCACGCGCATCATCGCCTTTGTGCGGCAACGGAGAGGGGTCAAAGATGACGATCCGGAACTTGCGAAGCTTCTCACGCAGGCAGCAACAGTCGGACATCTCGATGCGATGATGCTAGCCTCCGAGTTGCAGGACAGTGGGAGGATCCTCGAAAACAGTCCCTCGGCCGCGCTTTCGTGGCTCCGACGTATCACTTCGAATGGGGCGACTCCGGATGTCATGCGCGCGGAGGCTCAGCGGCGGATGGCAGAAATGTTCGCTGTAGGGCGTGGAACGCCAGCATCGCTTAGCGCCGCTCGCATCTGGTATGAACGCGCCGCCAAACTCGGCAACAAGGCGGCGATGTTGACATTGGCTGAATTCTGCGAAAGCGGAAAGGGCGCAGAAAACGGCAAGCGCGACTACGACGAGGGACGATACTGGCGTGATAAGGCCGCCTCGGTCATTGCACCGCCGCAGGAGCGCATTTTCCGCCTGCTACCGTCTTCAGCCCCGCTAGGCCGAGTCGAGCCTGCCGTTAAGCCGCCAGCCAAGCCGACTCCCACGTTGAAAACGCCGATCAAACCTGCGCCGAAAGAAGGTGACGCTAAGACTCTCGACTGAACGATAATACGCTCCTCAAGATTGGAGTAGAAATGAGACTATGACCGCTGCATATATTTTTGATTTGGACGGTACGCTCCTTGACACTGAGATTGCCTGGGTTGACGCAACGGCAAATTATCTAGCGGCCAAGGGTCATCCGGTGACGCATGATTTTTCAATGAAGGTGGTTTATGGTCGGTCTTGGACCGATGTCTATGCCGATATTGTGGCCGCATTTCCAGGCCTTGAGATGGGTTTAGACCGGATGCAAGATGAGATGGCTGAATTCTTCTATGCTATCCGCGATAAGGTCGATGTACGTATTCACGGGTCGGTGGAATTGTTGAAACGGCTGTCGCGGACGACGCCCTGTTGTATCGTGTCGGGGTCTCCGCGCGAACACATCACCGAGGCAATTGAGATCATGGATGCCGCTAAAAATGTATCCTTCTATCTTGGCGCGAGCGACTACCCGTACGGCAAGCCGGACCCTTCCGGTTTTCTTCTGGCAGCGGAGCGCTTGGGTGTGCTGCCTACGGAATGTGTTGTCTTTGAAGATTCGTTCGTCGGCATCACGGCTGCAAAAGCGGCTGGGATGAAGGCCGTGGCACTGTCCCAACCCTGCCACCCGCAGCAGAATGTCGGCGCAGCGGATCTTGTTCTCCCTGATCTCTCTCAATTTGACCCCAAGGTTTTCGAATAGCCATGCAATCCTGCAGAATTCAGGAGTCAGGAGTCAGAATTCAGAATGGGTCCCTAACGACTAACACATAATTTCGCTTTTTACTAAGATGTCATTACAACCCGAGACAGACAAATTATCCGAGAGCCCCGACATAGGGTCTTGCCTCTCAACTTCTGACTCCTGTATTCTGACTCCTAGTTCCTGTGCCTGGATTCTTGTTGGGCCGACTGCAACGGGTAAGACGGCTGTCTCGAGCGAGCTGGCGCGTCGGCTTGGTGCCGATGTGCTTTCGGCGGATTCGATGCTGGTTTATCGTGGAATGGACATTGGTACGGCGAAGCCGACTGCCGCTGAGTGTGCGGGACTTGAGATGTACGGAGTCGATATTATCGGCCCTGACGAGACCTTTAATGTTGGTATGTGGCTTGAGGCGGCGCGTGCGGGATTCGAATCGGCGGCACACAAGGGGCGAGACATGGTGGTGGCGGGTGGCACCGGGTTTTACGTAAATGCCCTCCTGCGTGGGATCGACGCACCTCCGGCGGGGGATCCGGCACGCCGGGATGAATTGGCTACGCTGTTGGCGCGAGGTGGTGTTGAGGCACTCCGCGACACTGCCGAAACGCTGTCGCCAGGCTCTGTGCTGACGCTTTCGGACGCTTCAAACCCGAGGCGATTGATGCGATTGATTGAAAAATTGATGGCTGATCCTGGGTCGGTTCCGCCAGCGGGAGGCGTTGTGTGCCGTGGCTCTGTTGTGGCCGGGCTTCATGTGGAACCGCACGTTTTAGAGCGTCGAATTGCGGCACGAGTCGCGACGATGTTTGCAACTGGATTGCTGGATGAAGTGACAAGTTTACGGGTGAAATACCCTGGATTTTCAGATACGGCGGGTAAGGGCATTGGGTATGCCGAGGCCATCGCGGTGTTGGATGGGGGATTGTCGCAAGCTGAGGCGGTCGAGCGCATAGTGGTGCGTACTCGGCAACTGGCCAAACGCCAGCGCACGTGGTTCCGTCACCAGCTTAACGTAGAATGGGTATTGGGGCCTATTGATGAAGGCGATGTC
>JBBQIY010000088.1:0-7540 GCA_038325415.1 Kiritimatiellia bacterium | reverse complement strand
TCGCCATTCTTCTATGGTGTAGCAAGAACAGGGACATGAATTATTTTGTCTAACTCCGTGTAAGTGCTTGATTTCCAACTTCTGACTCCTGTCTCCTGTCTTCTGACTCCTGTGGGCGTCAAACTATGTTGACGCCCACCCCGTACACGCTATCGGCTCAAATTCCGCTTGTTTTTGAGCCGATATTGCGCTACTATCGGCTCATGAATTTCAACTGGCAACAAAGTGACTGGCCTAGTCTCACCTATATCATCGCTGAAATCCAGCCGCTTCTATCTCGCTTCTCTGAAAAATCAGGAGCGCTTCGTGCACTTCTTTCCTCGCTCGACGCCGATATCGTTCTGGATCGAACCCTTGTTGAACTGGGCAACGAAGCTGTTGACACGTCGGCCATCGAAGGCGTCCACATCAATCGCGATGCCGTGATGTCGTCGGTTTGCAGTCGCTTGGGGCGGAAAGGATCGTTTAAGCATCTAAACGACGCAGCAGCGGACGGTTTTGCAGAAATGATGGTCGATGTTCGGGGCAACTATGCTACAAACCTGACAAAGACAATGCTCTACAACTGGCATACGCTTTTGTTCAAGGGTAGCCGATCGGCCATTTCAGCAGGGAAGTTCAGAACCCATGCCGAATCCATGATGGTTCTCGGTGGTGGCATCGAAGGAAACGATATCCGGTTTATTGCTCCGCCATCAAAGCAGGTCGGACACGAAATGACGCAATTTATAAACTGGTTCAACCGCTCGAAAGTTGAAACAGATACAGGTCACCTGCATCCTGCGTTGAGAGCATCCATCGCTCACCTGTACTTCGAAAGCATCCACCCCTTCGAAGACGGGAACGGGCGGATCGGCAGAATGCTGATCTGCAAGGTTATTGCCCAGCACCTCGATCTCCCCGTCTTACTCCCCGTATCCGTTGCCATCCGGGCAGTACGCAAGGACTATTACGAGGCAATTCAGGCAGCATCCCGAAGCAATGAAGTCACCGAATGGTGTAAGTTTTTCACACGCATCCTGTCACAGTCGCTAGACGCGATGACGGAAGAGTTGATCTTTGTCGTAAAAAAAATTCAATTTTTTCGAGCCCACACACCCACCCTCAACTCTCGACAAATCAAAGTTCTCCAACGCATGGCGGACGAAGGCCCAAAAGGATTTCAGGGCGGCATGAATGCGACGAAGTACCAGAAGATAGCTCTAACATCCAAGGCCACGGCCACGCGCGATCTCGCGGAACTCTGCCACGTCGGTGCACTCATTCGCATCGGAACTGGCCCGACCATACGCTACCATCTACCCTTCACGGTCTACAATCCGTAATGGCCTTTGCATTGGGTGATCTCCACGGTGTCGCCCTTCAGCCGGTAGATGATGCGGTTTGCGCCGTCGATGCGCCGCGACCACCACCCAGAAAGGTCGCCTTTCAGCGGCTCAGGCTTGCCGATGCCAGCGTGAGGCGACCGCTGGATGTCCAGGACAATCTGATTAACGCGCTTCAAGGTCTTCTTGTCCTGACTCTGCCAGTGCAGGTAGTCCTCCCACGCCTCGTCGGTCCACAGAAGGTTCATATCACTCCTCAATTAGCGCGTGTTTCTTCAACTTTCCAGCCTCAGCTTTCGCGATAGACTCACGAAGGCGGCCCATGTTCTTATCGCTGTAGAACGGATCCGATACCTCGAACGGGATCTTGCCCAGTCTGAGCGATTGGCGCACGAAGACGTTGAAAGCCGTCGTCAAGTTCATTCCGAGTTCCTTAAAGAGAATCTCGGCATCTTCTTTGATCTCGCGGTCAAGCCGCAAGGTGACGTTCACTGTAGTGTTTTGCATAGCGTAGTTCCTTGATTTAAGACAGTATCTCAAATAATCTGGTACAAATCAAGTGCAATGCACGACAAAATGCGTATTAAGATGCGATTTAACTTTACGGAATCGCACAAGGAGTCAGCAAGTGGGACAAACGGTTGGGCAAAAATGAGCCCGCAGCCACCTCGCCGACGCTGATCTACGACGGAGAAAGCTACCCAGAAAGAGATGGCGTAAGGTGCATCAACTTCCGCGAGATGCGATGAACACGCAGGTAGGCACAGCTTCGTATTTGGCTTTTTTGTACAAGCGGGGTGGCACGGGTGCTGGGGGGCTAAGAGTTTTTTTCAACTGACGCCGACTGGTTCGACTGAAGTCGACTTCAGGAGAATTTTGAATTTTAAATTGGGGATGTGAGATTGATGGGAGTCGAGGGGGGGCGATGAGCGGATGTTTCATCGCTAACGCTATTTGCTATTTTCAGGGCTGACCGGTCATGTGGCGAACGCTTTCCCAGTACCCGCGTGGGAACCAATTTCCACAGGATGCTTCTAAGACTTTAAGTCCACATCGAACCCGTGCTTGCTCAAGTCGCGCCATAGGTTGCGACGGCGTCTGTAGTCGGTTTTCCACCGCTGTAGGGTGCTTAGAGCGATGCCGGGCGCCACTTCGCGAGCGACCGCCAACCAGCTAGCCGCCGTTCCGTAGTCGCTGCTCATGGTCTCGGGCGAGGGGATCAAGTGCACCATGTTCCTCTGCACGAATCCGAGCCCGCCAATCGCGAGGCTCGCGATATCAGTCCGGCCAAGCCATTCCAGGCGCGCCGGACACGGGTTCAGTCGGCAGTGTTGCGACAACATGGCTCGCAATATCGGGTAGTCCCCCGAAGGGAGGCCAAGAGCGAACAATTCGGCCACCAGAGACATCTGCGGCGGCCAAACGTGGACAGCGACCCGCCTGAACATGTCGCGGTCTTTTGTCTTCGCGGTACCGATAGTTTCGTCCAGCCAAGACCGGGCCTTTTCTGTGAACGCATCAAAGCGCTCTGCGAACCCCTCATCGATTAACCATTCCGGCCAGACAAAGTCCTGCTGTCGCATCCCGAGAAAGTAAGCACCGCACTGTGCGCTCAGCGTCCGCTCCTTCCATGCTCGGAGCAACGTGCTTGCATCCGCCGTTTCAGCTTGCGTGAAAGCCGCCCGGACGGCGCTCCAGTCGTCCGAGCGGGTGAACAGCACCTGCTGAATCGCTAGGAGTTCGGCCAGGCGCTTGTCACCGGCTTTAGCCGACAGATCCGCCCAGATGCCGAGAATTCTAGAGATTTGCGAAAAGTCGTCCTGCACACCCCAGTGACCAAGCAGCGGCGTAGTCCCGGGGTCGAAACTCGGAACTTGCGTGCCAGAGGACCGATGCCGGTAGTAGGCATCCAATGTCTGGCGGCAGAACTCGAGCGCCCGGGTCGAGTTGCTGTCGGCCAGGGCTACGTCCACGAGTTCCACGCCCTTGATCCAGTCGTCGCTCACCGCTGATTCCGCGATCTCGATGCGGGCGGCGACATCGAACATACCTGCCAGCGCGTAGCGGATGTCGTGCCAGAGCGTGCGTGGCTGATCCGTTTCTCGACGGAACTCCTCGTCGTCGGCTCGACGGACTTCAATGGCGCTGTAGAACGCGCGCCGTCGCTTCTCGGTCCACCCCTCGATCAGATACGCGCGGATCGTGTCGTCGTCGAGCGTGACGCAACCGGTTCCGTCGAGCAAGGCAACCAGTTTCTCCAGAAAAACCATCTCCGTCTCGGCATGTAGGTCGAGCCACTTGAGCACGCACTCGGTGGCCGTGCGCTCGAACCATAAGCCATCTTCGGTATAGATATGCTCGGGGTAGTGTCCAATGCCGTCGGTGATCTCCTGGCAGTAATCCATGAACAGGCTCTCGCCCTCCAGCCTGAGCGTGGCCGCACGGTCCAGAAGCGGAAGCAAATCCTTCGCACAGCGCTCAATGTCCTCGGTCAGCCGAGACGCATCGAAGTCCGGCGGCTCCCAGTGACGCTCGCACAGGATGTAATCGCCATCCTCGTCACCCAACTCGGACAGCAAATCGCGCAAAGCGCCCAGCGCGGATTGGAACTGGGCTGCGAACTTCGCATCCGAGGTTTTGTCGTTCGCTTCCTCCGCAGGCGCGCAGGCCGTCGGCGGGTCCGACAGACGACGGAACACTGCGGCCACATCCGGATCCAGTGTGTTGCTGAACTCCGCCCGATCCGTGTCAGACATCCCTTCCAGCAAACGTGCCACAAGCTCGGCAAGTTGCCTGGAGGTCAACCCGTTGATCAGTTGCTGGACGATTCTGTCGTTGTGCATTTTTTTAGCCCACCTCGCTGCAATACATCTCGAGAAAGCCGGAATTGTCCGGCGGCAGGTCGTAGCCGAAGTTGGACGGTAGCGCAATGCTCCTGGTTTCGCGCACCCCGATTTCCGAGCATATCTCATGGAACATCCGAAATGACATGGTACATAGTCTCCGTTCAGGGTTCAAATCACTATCATCCCACAGGATTTGCCGGCAACATACCGGTTCTCATGGAATCGGCATTTATTATACGGGGAGAGGGGTAAAAGTCAACCCTGCGAATTAGAAAAAATGTTGATTTTGGGACTGTCTGCTTGTAGCTTCGCAATGGGGTCGGGATGCAATTCAACTTTGTTGAATCCGCACAGGAATCAGAATACAGCCTGCCGTGCGGCGCAACCGCAAAAAACGATGGGGTAACTTTGCTTAGAGAGAGGGAGTAGGGCGTAGTTCTGAGGTGGTGAGTGTTCTTTTGTGTAAGGAATTTGCTAACACCTAGGGCCTAACACCTAAGGCCTTGGCTACGGGTTAGATTTTATCCGCAGATTCCGCAGATTAGCGCAGATTTGAATGAGAGAGAAGTTGCGCGTTGCCAGTCGGAAAGCGCGGTTTCTCCCTCCGTTCGCTCTTTGACTGGGATTTCTGCCTTGAAGGCTTTGCGCAATTCTGTCCGGAAAGTGGCGATTCGGATGTTGTGTCACCCTCGGTATGCGTCTTTTCTGTGGCGAACGCGAACGACTTCAACGACAAGTCGAGATTCGTACAGCTCATAGATCACGCGGTAATTCCCGACGCGGATATAACAATTCCGCCAGGACCTTCGCGTGAGGAACCGTGGGCTCATCGACACGCTCAGCCACCGTTGCAAGGTCATCGAGATCCTCTAGGAGCCCATTGTACTCACTGATCGTCAATAACACGGCGGTTTTGCGGCCTGTCGCGTCAGTCAAGTATTGTGGATTGAGTTTTTCTGCCAGCATGGGTTTTCCTCCTATTAACGTTATGTTACCAGATAAAGCACTCACACGGCAAACCGTTTTTTCTGAGGCACCAGAATTTTGGTGGAGAGACGTTAACATGTTAGAAGTGTTCACCCGAATGTCCGCCACCAAGACGCTTCTCAGCTCATGGAATCCGCAAGAACGGAGCGATGCGAGCGAAGGTTTTCTCTCCGATCCCTTCGACTTTCCGCAAGTCGCGAAGACGCGAGTATTAGAGTTGTAAATCCGAGGCGGTAGCTCTCGGAATAATCTACTTAATCTACGTTTCTCTTTACATGAAATTTTAACGTGGATTAAGAGTATTGTTGCGCACTACCGTGACACAAAAATCAAAAACTCTGTGCTACCTCTGCGCCTCCGAGTCTCTGTGTGACGTATTTCACAAACCCAAGACATGCAGAAGCAACCCAGCGCGGTGCGGTTTTTTCACCACAGAGAGCACAGGCCACGTATGCGGCCATGTCCTCTTTTGTCTTTAAATGTTCTGCGGCATCCCATGCGTATGTTTTTGTTTTCATGAATATTCCTAAATTGTGTGCCCGTTTTCGCCATCTTGTCCCGAAGATGCACGAACCATACGGAAAATTCTTCTGTCTGACGGATCTCAATCACAGTTGCAATGTATTATATAAGATACATGCGTGTAAAGCGGGGATGAAAATAAAATAAGACGCGAAGGGAAGAAAGATGAGTCCGGGGGCTAAAAGAGGACTTATGTAATCTTGAATTCAGTATTCAAGATTAAATACTGCATTTGCATTGCAATTTTGCACTTGCAAGTCAATTACCAATTAAGCCCTCCAACTCCCGATCCTCATAGACGCTACAGATATGCATGCGGATGGTCGGAATCGTCGTCTGAAACCGGCTTTTACGGCAAACCCGTGTTCATTGCGCTACCTTCAAACTCGTAAACTTTCCACCCTCTCAGTTTTCGTATGTTTTCTCATCCTCCTCGACCGCCTCACCCACCGCAGACGAACCGCTCGCGATCCTTGTCATCCTCAAAGATCGTCCGCCGCTCCACCCCACGAACGTTCACATGATAGATCGTTCTCTCGTACTGAACTTGCAATTTTTTGGTTATGACGAGGGAAGCAATTGAGCAGAAACCAGGCCGCGCAAGCCAATTCTCAAATCTCACGGATTGACCACAAATCCATCCGCCAGTTCACAATTCGTGTTCCAGTTCGCATACTGGTTTACCGCTTGCGAAAACAAGAGTAGTTTTCTATACTGAACAGGCAATGAAACAAGTCATCATCAACAGTGAGAAGATGCGCCACGTCTTCGATTCCGCCGCCGAGTTCCAAAAACTTGTGCCCGACGCTGTGATGGTCGGTGGTAGTGCGGTTTCCGCGTACATCGGTCATCGGCAGTCGTTTGATCACGACCATGTCCTGACAGATCTGGCTGAACGCTTCGCGTCTATCTTCGAATTTCTCTCCGAGCAAGAGAAATGGCACACGGCTCATGTCCGGCAGGGGAAAGTCATCCTTGGCTCGTTCGACGGTGTTGAGACGGGATTGCGCCAGTTGCGGCGCAGCCGTCCTCTTGAGACGGAAGAACTGTCGGTCCCGAGCGGCAAGACGCTCGTGGTGCCGACGCTTGACGAGATTTTACGCATCAAGGCATTCCTTATTACCAACCGCAATCAGACCCGTGACTATGTCGATGTCGCGGCGCTGACAGATCGTTTCGGGGCGGAATGGAGCGCCTCGGTTTTGCTCAAGATCGACGATTATTATGAAAAGGCGTTGTCATCATCGGGCAGCGTGGCGGCTGAACTTGTCAGGCTGCTAGGCGCACCCGCGCCGAAAGACGAGTCCACGACCCATGCGCTCGCCGCCTACAAGGGGCTTGATACCCGGTATCACGACTGGGCAGTGATCGTAGGCATCTGTCAACGATTGGCCGCCGAGCTCATCGCACAAGGGAGCGCACCATGATCTTCCGCAACCTAGAAGTTACACCGTATGATCCAGTCTCCCGTTGGGGTTTTGAGGGAGTGTTGACCGCCTTTGAGCGCGGTGACCTGCCAGATTGGCATCACGTGTTTTTGGCTTATAGGGACGACGCGGCAGGAGAGATCAGAGCCTTCGTGAACGAGGCCCTCAACGCGCTTGAACAAGGCGACATCCGCCCCGAGCTTGCATCCGTGTTCCGTCTGGCCGTGGCCCCGTTCGACGCGGCCGACTGACTCAACGCAGAAAGTTGGCGCTATGGAGCGGTTGTTTCATTGTGAACGCTATTTGCTATTTTCAGGGTTGACCCCGAATTCCCTACAGAGGACGTGACGTATTCTGGAGGGTCGGGCTCCGTCCCGACCGTCTGCTAAAGGGTTTTGCAAGAGGCTCGGTCACTTATGGCGACACCGCCTGG
>JBBQIY010000087.1:0-7559 GCA_038325415.1 Kiritimatiellia bacterium | reverse complement strand
ACAGCATTGATTCTCAACACGTTATGCACAGTTGCAAACTTCTTCCGTGGTGTCACGAGAACAGAGACATGAATTATTTCGCCTAAATTTGCGTAAGTGCTTGATTTCCAACTTCTGACTCCTGACTTCTGACTTCTGACTCCTGTGGGCGTCAAACTATGTTGACGCCCACCCCATTAGCGACTTCTTTTTACATCTTTCTTTACATTGAATTGCTGGAACGGTATCATTCGTGCATAATCAACAACGAAAGATGAAGTATGGACGACGGTGTATTGGCGCGAATTGATGCCATCAAAATTTTGAGAAGATGGATGGACACAGATGAATTCCCTGACCGCATGATGGGAGGCGTTCCACCGTTTCGTCGCGGCTTCGTGATGGACTTGGTCTATACGACGTTGCGCAACGTGCGCGCGTTGGACTTTGTGCTCGAACCGTTGATCCAACGCGAGCCGCAAGAACACGCCATGCCGGCACTGCTACTGGGCGCATGTCAAATCCTCAAGATGCCAGATGTTGCCGAACATGCGGCAGTCCATGCTACCGTTGAAGCCCTCAAAACGCTCGACGGCGATTTCGTCAAAGGCTTTGCTAACGCAGTTCTCCGCACGATTCAGCGCAATATCGAGACCATCACACACGACTTGGAAAGCGCTCCGATTGCGGTGCGCGAATCGCATCCGGACGACCAAGTCGAGCGCTGGGAAAAGCGCTTCGGAACAGAGCGTGCGGCAGAGATTTGCGTCTGGGACAACCTACCAGCCAGTGTCACGGTGGTGACCGTGCCACGCGGACCTTCCGTCCCTGAATTGCTCAAGTCCTTTGAGTCCGTTGGCGTACTCGCAGAGCCGCATCTGGGGGCCTCGGATTATGCTATCATCGTTCCTCACGGCTCGCATGTCGAAGAACTGCCGGGATTCAATATCGGCGCATTCTCCATCCAAGACCCTGCCACGCTCGAATCCGTTCGTCTCCTCGATGTGAAGCCTGGGATGCGGGTTCTCGACACCTGCGCCGCACCGGGCGGAAAATCGGTTCAGATCGGTCTCCGCCTCAACGGGTCAGGACTCCTCGTCGCCATGGATTGTTGGCGCGATAGACTACCTCCGCTTGAAGAGAATCTTCACCGTTTTAGGCTCAATAGCTTGACCAAGGTTCTGCACGGCGATGCACGGCGTATCACCATCGAAGAAATGGATGGCAAACGGTTCGATCGCATCCTGCTTGACGTTCCGTGTAGCAATACAGGCGTTCAGCGTCGGCGCGCCGACTCCCGTTGGCGCTTTACTCCGGAGCGCTTGAAGATCCTGAACGAAACCCAGCTTGCCATTTTAGAGAATTCTTCTCAGATGCTGGCCCCAGGTGGACGCATGGTCTACAGCACGTGCAGTCTCGAAGAAGAAGAGAACGAAGCCATCATTGCGCAATTCATAAGCAGGCATCCCAAGTTCAAGGTTGTGGATCAAGTTTTCTTGGTTCCGCCGGACAAACAGATGGACGGTGCCTTCGCCATCGCCATCGAGCACAAGTGGTAATCATTTCCTAGGGGCAGAGCATGGATCAAACAGGCAACGCAATCAGAAAGATCATGGTTTGCGGACACCGCAACCCCGATGTCGATAGTATCATGTCGGCGTATGCCCTTGCTGCCCTGAAAAATAAATTAGGCGACCCCCGTGTGCAGGCAATCTGCCCGGGACTCCTGCCCAACCGCGCCGCGTGGATCTTCAACCACTTCGAACTGGAGGTGCCGCCTTCCGTAAACGATGTGTACTTGCGCGTTGCAGACTTGGCCAGCGATACTTACCAATCGATCCCTGCCGAATCCACGCTGTTTGACGCTGTCCAGATGCTCAAAAGCTCAGGCATGACCTCACTGCCTGTGGCCGACGCAGAAGGCACGTTTAGAGGCATGCTCAATCCCATGGCTCTGCTGTCTGAGTTGATGAACATTACCTCGCATACGGACGAGAGTCTGGCAGGACGTGCCTTGTATTCATCCCCCTCCATGATGCAACGTGTGCTTGATGCCGTTTGTCTGAACGGCTCCGCAGACGACAACTGCAAGGTCTACAACGTCTTCGTTGCCGCCATGAGCGTTGGCGTGTTTGAGAAACGTCTTCTGAGGCCAGGCCGCGACAACCCTGTCGTCATCGTCGGCGACCGACCTGAAATCCACCGCTGCGTCATCGGCCACCGAATTCCTTTACTCATCATTACCGGCAACTGCATTGTGGAAGAGGACGTCATCCGACTGGCGACGGAGAACAACGTCACCATGCTTCGCACGCGCTTCGACTCTGCTACGGTCATCCGTCGGATTAAATTCAGCACGCCCGTCTGCCACGTCGCGCTCGCTGGCGCAGACTCCCCGCTTCACGCAACGGATATCGTTCATGAGATCCGTCGCGACGTGATCGCTTCCCCTGAAAACATCTTTCCCGTCTGCGCAGTCAATGGAAAACTCGTCGGCCTTGTCACCAAACACGATTTCACCTCACCGCCTCCCTACGCGATGATCCTTGTGGACCACAATGAAACCGCACAAGGCATTGCAGGCCTAGACGAACTCCCGATTCTAGAAGTTGTCGACCATCATCGCATCGCGATCCGCCCGATAGCCGAGCCCATAAAATACACGTCAGACACGGTGGGCAGTACGTGCACGATCATCGCAGGCATGTACCGCACAGCAGGGTTGCGACCTTCCAGAAAAATCGCCGGTATCTTGCTCTCCGGTGTTGTTACCGACACCCTGCTTTTCCAATCGCCTACGACCACCGATACTGACAAGCGCATGGCAGACTGGCTTGGAAAAATTTCAGGAGAGGATCCGCACGCAATCATGACGGAACTCATGAAGCTTGATTCGCCGCTGGCTGTTATGTCGTTTGAGGACGCGATTGAATCCGATCGAAAGACCTACACAGAACACGGCTACCGCTTTGCGCTCTCCCAGCTCGAAGAGAACAACCTCGAGCTGCTCCACCGGAATCAAAGCTCGCTTACCGCCGCCATGCACAAGGCAATTGCCATGGGTGGCCTCGACTTCATGGCCCTTATGGTCACGGATCCCGTCCGTGGTAATTCGGAGCTACTCTATGTAGGCGATGAAGCCATCAAGCGTGCCATTCCATATATGAAACGGCAGGATGGCATTCTTTCCATGCCCGGTATCCTGAGTCGCAAGAAACAACTCCTGCCCCAAGTGCTCGCCACGCTCGCCACCATCCCCAAATCTCGTTGAGGCGAGGATAGGGTTACTCCTCGAGAAGTTTTTGCTTTTTTACTCTCTCTCCTCAACCAGTCTCTGGTTGAGGATCGTTATCCCGTAGGCGCGATCAGCGATCGCGTACGATTCCGGCCTCAGCTACGCACTTCTCTCTACGCCCTCTTCTTTCAACCCTTCACCGCAGCAAGAACATCTGCCGAGCGTGAGCACCCGATGCGTGTGGCGCCTGCCGCGTGGGCAGCAAGGAGCTGTTCCAACGTACGGATGCCACCTGCCGCTTTGATCTGGATGCCGTCGTCAATCGATGCCTTCATCAGCGCAAGATCCTCGAGTGTTGCGCCTCCGGTTCCGAATCCTGTCGAGGTCTTCACCCAGTCACAACGCAAGTCCGAACAGATGCGGCAGAGGTGCTTCTTCTCTCCGTCATCAAGGTAGCAATTTTCGAAAATAACTTTCACCTTACATCGAGCTTCGTGTACCGTTTTGGTCACCGCCTCAATATCCGCTTTAACGTAGGCCCAGTCATGGTCCTTGACCTTCGAAATGTTGACCACCATATCGAGTTCTTCAGCACCATCAGCAATCGCCAGCGTTGCTTCTGCTACCTTGGCTGCTGTTGAATGCGTACCGTGAGGAAAACCGATCACCGTGCACGTTTTGACGCCACTTCCCTTCAGGAGTTCAGCACATTCTTTAACAAAGAACGGGCAAATACAGACGCTCGCACAGTGGTTCGCTACAGCGAAAGCGCAGGCTTCCACGAACGTTTCATGCGCATTCATGGGAGCCAGCACCGTGTGATCGATCATGGCTGCAATTTCAGCTCGGTTCAAGTTGATTTTCATGTTATAAAGCTTCGAAGTTAAGGATCGCTGCCGTCTAATCCAGCGTATGTACAAGAAGCCCACTTCTGAGTTTGGGCTCAAACCACGTGCTCTTAGGTGGCATAGTCTGTCCCGCGTCAGCGATTGCCATCATCTGCTCAATCGTTGTGGGAACCATGGCGAATGCGACAGCGGCTTTACCGCTTTCCACGTTTTTCACGAGTTCGCCATTTCCACGAATGCCGCCCACGAAGAAAATGCGTGAATCCGTTCGTGGATCTCCGATCCCGAGAATGGGTGCAAGCAAATCTTCTTGAAGGCGACTCACATCCAATTGCGAAACCGGATCAGCGGCGACTGAAGCTTGAAGTGTCCAAGAAAGCTTACGCCACTTACCGCCCAAGTACATAGCACACGTACAGGTGCTGTCGAGCGTAGGGGAATCAATCGCTTCGACCTTGAATCGCGCTTCGACCGCTTTCAAAAACTCTGCTTCGGAAAGACCATTCAAATCTTTAACGCAGCGATTGTAGGGAAGAATCTTAAGTTGAGAAGCCGGAAAAAGGCAAACCATAAACCGATTGTACTCGGCAGAGCGGTCATAGGAAGCGCCAGCGGCCTTGCGTCGTTCCGTGCCAGCACGGAAGGAAGCGGCGGAACGGTGGTGTCCATCGGCAATATACGCTTTAGGCACCGTGCAAAAAGCCTGAGCGAGCGCCGAGCCCTTTTCAACTTTCCAAACGGTGTGCTGGATCCCATCCTCTGTTGTGAAATCATACAACGGCGCAGCCGTGCATTCCGAGGTCACAAGCCAGTCGATCGTCGCCACATCGCGATACGTTAGGAAAACCTGTCCGGTGTTAGCATTCGTTGCAAGGATATGCCGCGTCCTGTCGTCTTCTTTGTCCTTGCGTGTTTTTTCGTGACGAAGGATGATATTATTGGCGTAGTCGTCGATTTCGCAGCACGCGACAACGGCGGTCTGAACATGCGTCCCCATCTTCTGACGATAGATATAGAGAGAAGAGGCGGCTTCTCGAATAAGGCTACCTTCTGAGACGAGGGCGTCAAGGTTTTCGCGAGCTTTTGCGTAAACGGCGTCCGCGTGAGGATCGATATCGGATTGAAAATCGATTTCAGACCTGACAACGTGCAGAAAAGACTTCGGTTTTCCAGTAGCCATCACAATGGCTTTAGCCGTGTCCATCACATCATACGGGAGCGAGGCAATCTGACGAGCCATATCGGACTTCGGTCGAAGTGCCTGAAAGGGTGAAATTATCATTGAGAAGTCTCCTTGGTAACTGAGGACATTGTAGCATTCATAGGATTTATCATCAACTCTTTCAATGCACACCCATCGCTTTAACAATGAATCGACGAAAAATCGAAGTCTCATCCTTCATGTATTTCGAGCCGCGCGTGATTTTGCAGAGACTGAGCCCCAATTCTTTGGAAATCGTCCGCTGCGGAATGCCTTCCGCGAGCATTTTCATGAGATGCCATCGAAGGGCAATATCTCGGCATTCGGAATCGGTGCAGATTTCACCCAAGAAACGCCGGATTTCGTTCGGAGAGTTCATTTCCGAGAGTGCCCCTGCGACTTCCATCAGACTCTCTTCAACTCTTGCGCTTTTTCCGTTCTTCATTTTGCCTCCAAATCGAGATGACGTTGACCATCTTCAAGAAGAAACGCTGATTTGTCAAGTCCATCCATGAGAAGAAAAAATCCGGACTGCCTGTTTGTGCAAATCCGGATCTCTTGGGTTGCTGCTCCAATAGGATTAGCCAAGCATTCGGAAGAGGATACCCGCCGCAACGGCGGACCCGATCACGCCCGAGACATTCGGACCCATCGCATGCATGAGTAGAAAGTTAGAAGGATCATACTCCAGTCCGACCTTGTTCGACACGCGTGCGGCCATTGGAACAGCAGAGACGCCTGCGGAGCCGATGAGCGGATTGATCTTGTCCTTTGAAAACAGGTTCATGATTTTCGCCATATAAACGCCACCCATGGTTCCCACCGCAAAGGCGAAGAGGCCAAGCATCAGGATGCCGAGCGTTTCAATGCTCAGAAACTTCTCGGCTGCAAGCTTAGAACCGACGGAGAGTCCGAGGAAAATCGTGACGATATTGATCAGCGCGTTCTGCATGGTATCCGAGATGCGATCGACCACCTTGCATTCTCTTGCCAGGTTGCCAAACATCAGGGCGCCCATAAGTGGGACAGCCGTGGGCAGGAGAAGCCCGCAGAGAAGAATCACCACGACTGGGAAGAGCACCTTTTCGATCTTCTTGACCTCGCGGAGCTGCTTCATCTTGATTCGACGTTCGGCATGCGTTGTGCAGAGCTTCATGATCGGCGGTTGAATAATCGGTACCAATGCCATGTAAGAATAGGCGGCAACCGCGATAGCACCAAGCTTATCCGGAGCCAACTTCGTGGTCAGCCAAATGGCGGTTGGGCCATCGGCACCGCCGATGATACCGATTGAAGCGGCGTCTTTGAGCGAGAAGTAGATGCCCGGTACAAAATCGTTCAGCAGAACAGCACCAATGAGTGCCGTAAAAATACCGAGCTGAGCGGCGGCACCGAGCAGGCATGTCTTGGGATTGGCAATCAACGGACCAAAGTCCGTCATGGCACCGACGCCCATAAAGATGATAATCGGGAACAGGCCAGTCTCAACACCGAAGCTGAAGATGTAAAAAAGGAAACCGCCAGGAGCAAGCATTCCCGAAGCGTCAATCATTTCTGGCGTATTCAGACCTGCCAACGGCAAGTTGGCCAGAAGACCGCCGAGACCAATTGGGAGTAGCAGCAACGGTTCGAATTCCTTCACAACAGCCAAGTACATCAAGATGAGACAGACTGGAATCATGATCAACTGCCCCAATCCGTAAGAAAGACCACCAAGAATTACGACTTCATGCCCGGGAATAAACTTCCCGTCCTTGCGTGTATAACCTTTGGTTAACCATTCTGGTGCTTCTTTGACCATGAAGCCATAGATTCCGGTGTCTTTCCAGATGTTCCTCGATTTCTCGAGGAGCTGTTCGGAGGTCACCTCCGGCGCATGCGCCGGAGTTGCTACCTTTGCTTTCGCGTGTTCGACAACTTCCGCTGTGTCATTGGCTGCGAAGGCAAAGCCTGCAACCAGAAGGACGCCCATCAACGAGAGAAACTTTTTCATTATGAACCTTTAAGTCCTAGTATTTTAAGCAATCGTGAAGAGTGTTTCACCCGTATTTACTTTATCGCCAGAGGCAACCGCGAGCGAAACCGTACCCGCACACGGTGATTTAACTGGTATTTCCATTTTCATGGCTTCAAGTACAAGCACGTCTTGATTGGCTTCAATCTGCGCTCCGTCAGAAACGAGGAGACGCAGAATGAGACCCGGGACAGGCGATAGAACGGCCTCGCCGCCCTCAGGTGCTGCAGCGGCTGCGACTGGAGCCGCCACTGCGGGCTTCACTGCCGGTGCTTTGATGCC
>JBBQIY010000086.1:0-7587 GCA_038325415.1 Kiritimatiellia bacterium | reverse complement strand
AGAGGCTCCATGACGTGGTGCCGCCGCCAAGGTTGATGACGAGGACGCCGTTGATCCGCTGTTCGGGCGTTGTGCAACCCAGAGGGGCACAGGAAGCCGCGCTAAACACGTTTTCAACGTCACATCCCGACTCTTCGACGGCATCGCTGATTGCGCGGTAGCTGTTGGTGTCTACATGCGTGCGCAGACCGTTCACGGTTAATTCTGAAGCGCCGAGGTTACCGGGGTCTTCAACCACGCGGGTTCCGTCGAGCACGAAGTTGATCTTCAGTTCTTCAACGGTCGTTCTGCCACTGATGGGTGGCGTTGCTCGCATGTTCTCGATGGCCGCATCGACATCCTCATCTTCAACGACCTCGCTTGCGTTGTTAATGATCGTCTTGCCAAAGAGCGGCATGCCGCAGAGATCGCCGCCTGAATAGACGAGGTTGATGCGGTTGATATCGATCCGCCCCTTCTTCGAGAGCTTCTGAATAACGCTCTCTGCCGTCGTGGTGACAGACTGTGCGGACTGGACTTCGCTTTTTCGCATGCCCGCTGTTTTTTCCACACAGAAAGCGGTGATGTCGACAGTGCCGTCTAGCTTCGGGGAGCAGACTCCCAGCATGGCGACCGTTTGTGAGGTGCCAATTTCAATGGCGACGATAGGTTTCATGGGCATTGCTATATTCCGTAAACCAACAGGGTTGAAAGAAGGACGTCGAATCGAATCAGTGAGGCAGCCTTCGGTTGCGCAAGCGCCTCCGATGCCATTCTCAGCGCCATACGGATGTCGTTGGTCGTTTCGAGCTCATCCCAGACGAGCCGGATTTCGCGCTGGCTGTCCGATGTTTGGAGAATGAGATAAATCCGGCCGCTGATGTCAATGTTGTCGACTCGGAAGGAGATTCCATCCATCTCGTTGTAGACGTTGACGACTGAGAGTGCCAGCAAATTCTTGCCTGCGAGCGTTTCGCCCGGTGTGGCGTTGATCTTCTCGTTTCCGTCCATCAACACAGGCAGCGAAGACCAGCGTTTGCGCTGAGACGCATCGATGGCCATAACCGTGCCTTCGCGGTCGGATGCAAAATTCGTGGAGTCCAGTCGCACGACGGGAAGTCGGTCGATCGCGACGATCTCGACGGTATCGGGAAGCTTTTTAGTAATCTTGACTTCATTGAGATTCGGGACGTTTCTCAGCAGTTCCTTTTGTTTACCCGAAGCACTAAAGGAAAAAATATTGACGCCTTCCGAAATGCCCGTGAGTTCCATGATTTTGTTTTTCGAGGCAGCAAGTTGCGTCGAAATCTCGACATGGCGAATCGTATAGGTCGGATTATCTTTGAACATGATGAAATCAAGACCGCGCCAGCCGAAGTAAAGTGCGGCTAACGCGATAACGACTCCTAACGCAACAAGACCTGCCCTTAGCCGCATTGGGCGTCCTCCATGATTCTGGCACAAAGTTCTGGAAATGAAATTCCAGCCTTGGCAGCAGATTTGGGGAGGATGCTGTTCTCCGTGCATCCCGGAATGGAATTGAGTTCGAGGACGTAGGGGTGACCTTCGGGGGAAATCCGAAAGTCAATGCGCCCCACCGACCAAGCACCGACGGCCTTGAATGCGAGTAACGCGATCTGGCGCACCTCAGCCGCCATGGCGGCGTTAGCCTCGTCGTCTTCAGGGAAAGAATAGGCGGTCGTTCCGCCAGACTTGTACTTCGCGTTAAAACTGTACCAACCGCCGTCCAACTTAGGCGTGATCTCGACGATGGGCATGACGTCCGTGCCGACGACCGGCACCGTCCATTCGCGCCCTGGGATGAAGGCTTCCACCAGCACCACCTGATCGTATTTTCTGGCTTCTTCCACAGCCGCTTTAAATTCTGAGGCGTGGTTGACGATGCTGATGCCGACGCTGGAGCCCTGGCGTGGGGGCTTGACGACAACGGGAAGCGGGAGTTCGGGGACGCTGATCGGCGCGTCGTGCAAAATAACATAACCCGCTGGAACCGGAACGCCTGCCGCTACGAATGATTCGCGAGCGAGGACTTTATCGAAGGAGATTTTGGAAGACTCTGGGCGCGAGGCGGTGTAGGGAATCTTCATCTGTTCCAGAACGGTTTGAACCCCTCCGTCTTCACCGAATGTGCCATGCAACGCAACGAATACAGCTTCCGTCCCCTTGGGAAGTGTGAACGAATCGTCTTCGGCGACCACCACGGGGGTTATGGTATATCCCGCTTGTTCAAGCCCTTTCGCAACAGCAATCCCTGTGAGTCTCGAGATGTCGCGCTCACTTGAGCTTCCGCCCATGAGCACAGCTACTTTTGTAAATTTTCTGGTCATGTCTAATTATTTGATCTTGATTCCGCCGCCTTGTGTGACATCGTCGCCACTGACTTTGATTGCATGAGAAATGCACTCACCCCAGAACGAAGGGGAACGGAAAAATTTTAAAAATGTGGGTTGTGCTGAGGGGTCGATATATTTCGGTATGGATCCGAGACGCTGCGCCATCGCGGCCTTGGCGTCGTCGAGATAACCGACCTGATCGACGAGGCCGAGATCGACCGCTTCCGTGGCCAGCAGAATCCGACCATCCGCGATGGCTCGAACTTTCGCCTCTTCCAAACCGCGCCCCTCAGCGACGATGTTGACGAAGCGCGTATGGAGCGAATCCACCATGTGCTGGAGCATTTGCTCCTGCTCGGGCGTCAGTTCTGTAAATGGATTGAGGATGTCTTTGTTGCTGCCTGATTTGATGGTGACGCTTTTGAGCCCGATCCGTGCGGCGAGATCCTGCACGTTGTAGCTGTTCATGATCACGCCGATGGAACCCGTGAGGGTGGTCGGGTTGGCAACGATATAGTCGGCCGCTGCGGAGATGTAATACGCACCCGAGGCCGCCATAGAGCCCATCATCACGACGATCACGCGGTTGGTATCGGCCTTTTTGAATTCTACCAAGCTGTTCCAGACCACGTCACTAGCCGTGATCCCGCCGCCACCACTGTTGATCTGGAGCAGAATCCCGTTGATTTCTTTGTTGTCTTTTGCCTTGTTGATGAGCATGAGCGCGGCTTGAGCACTGTTGTCTTCCGAATACCAAGAGGAGGAAGACGCGGCATCCTGAATTGTGCCGTTGATCGAGATATTCAATACACGTTTTTTGCCATCATCTGCACCTTCTTCGCAATCATCCGCGCCCTCGAAGTTTTCAGCCAACATCTTCTGGAAAGAACTGGACTTGATTTCGCTCTTCGTCTTATTAATAGCCGAACATCCGGCCCGGAAGATCAGCGTAAAGAAGAGGATGCTACCGAGAACGAAGATGAAGGACATCATCATGCAACTTTTAAGGCAAGATGAAGCCCACGAATTATTGGGGGTCTTGACGGGGGGTGTTACGTAGAGAGGGGAGGTAACGTTGCTGTTTTTCAAAGGAGTTTCTGGGAGAGGGGGTGGCGAGGAAAACGCGGAATTGGGTGCGGCATCAGCTACATTTTTATCGTAAGAAGATTCGTTCATCGGGGCTTGCCTTTATTTTTTTACAGGAGTTGGTAGCGTTTTGCCCAAGAACTTGAGTACGGCCTTGAGGTCGTCCCACGCATGTTTCTTGGCGGCTGGATATCGAAGAAGATAGTCAGGATGGAATGTTGGCAACAGCGGAATAGAACCATGTTTTTGCCTGATTCCATGTTCTTTTGTGATGTCGGAATTCGGATTCCCGGTCAAGACTCGAAGCGCAGTAGGACCGAGTGTCACGATGCATTTTGGCTTGATAAGCTGTAGCTGGTTCTGTAGCCATGGTATGCAGGCATCCACCTCGGCTGTCGTAGGTGCTTTACCCTTGGCTAGCTTGCATTTCACGATGTCGGTAATGAACACGGATTCGCGATCAAATCCCATGGCCTCGATCATCTTGGTTAAGAGCTGTCCGGCTGGGCCCACGAACGGCTTGCCGCAGACGTCCTCCTCTTCCCTCGGCCCTTCGCCAATGAACATAATTTCAGGAGATACGGAGTTCCCGGTTCCCGGAACGGTGTTCGTTCGGCCTTCGCAGAGCCCACATCGTTTGCAGGCTGCGACAGCCTCGGCAATCGCTTCAATCGACGGCAGTCGAGGGGTTTCGACGGCGGCAGGCGGCGGGATAGGGCAGACCTCAGTTGCAATCGCGCTGAACGCTGCGGGCTGCGTCACTGCATCCGCCGTTCGTGCGCGCACAGGTACGGTTTTTGGTTTTGATTCGTCGTTAATGGCTAAAAATGCAGACACAATGTCCCGATCGAGTGCTAGAAGTCTGCGCCCGCCCTGGATTTCGGTCTCGACATGGAGCGTCAGACCGTCGATTATGTCTCTCGGTATTCTCAAGCCATTCATCTCCGTTTATTTTAGCGGCTCATTCTACCAAAATCGCCCCCGTAAAACAACATTGGAAAAGAGAAATACGATGGACAGATGGACGGTATGGACAACATAGACAGTATGGACACAATGGACAATATAGACCAATAATTCGCGCTCACTAATTTGCCTAAATGGCTGTCTTGACATGTTTTATTAAAAACAATAAACTCCAATTTGTTCATGTGAGGTCATTCTTACGGACGCGTTGAAGGCTCAATAACACCATTTCGGGGCTAGAAAAATGATACCAGCGATCTGGACGGCGATTCATGCGAAGCTTCCCCTGCACGAGGCTTTCCGCACGCTATATGCTTGCGGTTGGCGTGCGTTTGAAGTGTCCACAGAACACATGGATGCCATCGAGGCAGACCCTGATCCGCAGCGCCAGATTGAAGAAGCTGTGCGCTGCATGAATGAGCTAGGGCTAATTGCCCCGCAAGCTCACGCGCACTTGGATGTCGACGTGGCGCGGTCCGACGTTATCCAACGAGAGAAGGATATCAATCGGCTACTCTGCCACCTCGATCTCGCGGCTCGGTTGGGCGTCAAGAATGTCGTCATCCATCCTGGTGGAAACGAGGGCTTTACCACGCGAGCACAGCAACAACGCGTTCGCAAATTAAATGTAGAGGCCTTCAAACGCCTCGGGGATTTCGCCGGCGAACACAAGATGATGATCGGTCTCGAAAATCTGATGCGTCGCGGCGCGTCAACGCCTGGAGAACTTCTGGATTTGCTTGACGCAATTGGTTCCCCCGCAATCGGCATTACGCTCGATACTTCACACGCGAATGTGGCCAAGTTGAATGTTGCTGAAGCAGTCCGCGAGTTCGGACCCCATCTTGTGGCAACGCACATTTCTGACAACAACGGTTCTGGCGACCAACACCTCGTGCCGGGTGCCGGAACCATCAATTGGCCCGACGTAATGGCTGCATTCCGCGACATCGCCTACAAAGGCCTGTTTAATCTGGAGATTGGCGGGGAGCGTCATCCGGTCTCAGCTCTCCAACAACTCAAAATACGCTATGCCCTTGATGTTACGGAATGGCTCGTTGGGCTTGCGGATTCAAATATTTCTTCAAAGGACTGTGGTGGGGCGTCGAGAAACTTTTTGCAATACGAGAGTAATAAATCAACACGGGATCGCGCTTCCCGGTAGCGAGTCTACGTCAGGGTGCCGTTTAGGATTGGGTTTAAGAAAGGAGCACATTTCGTCATGGTAAAACAAAGACAAATCTTGGGATTTATTGGGTGGTTCATATTGAGTTTTGCAGCTTCTGCTGTTGGAGCGGTTGCGTCAATAGAAGCCAAGTCTTTCTATAGTCAACTTGTCCAACCGTCGTGGGCACCGCCTCCCTGGCTTTTCGGACCTGTCTGGACTGTTCTGTATGCCATGATGGCGGTTGCCGCCTGGTTGGTCTGGCGCGAGGGCGGATTCTGCTCCAATCGCACTGCCCTTTCGTTGTTCGTCGTGCAACTTGTCCTGAACGCGCTCTGGACGTGGATATTCTTTGCTTGGCACAGCGGTCCGTGGGCATTCGCTGAAATCATGGTGCTCTGGGTTCTTATTATCGCTACGCTGGTTGCCTTTTGGCGCGTGCGTCCTTTGGTCGGCGTACTCCTCATCCCGTACCTCCTGTGGGTGAGCTTCGCAGCCGCGCTCAACTATTCTGTTTGGCAACTCAATGCGCAGATTCTGGGTTAGTCTCAACACGAGAGGAGAATAAATTGAAGACAAACACGCGTCAGGTGATCTGGTTGTGCCGACATGGAAATCGGCGCTGTCTAAAACTTTGCTCCTTAGCGAAATCCTTGCGCTCCTTGCGGTAAAAATCTCCGCGCAGGAGGACGATAGACCCTTGACCATGGACTATCGGGAATAATGACCTTAGCTATCTCGTCGCAGTTGCCCCATCGTTTTTTTTGCGGATGCGGTGCGCAACAGACTTTCTCCTGGATTCTGATTCCTGAATTTTGGATTCTGTGCGATTGCAATTTTTGCAATCGCCTGTGTTTCACTTTAGACTTGCCAAAAGGGGGGTAAAAATAATAAACTGCGTTGGCAAGAGACATATAAACGCACACACAAGGGAGCAAGCTGCAGATGAATAAGTATCTAGACACTTTTATGGAGCAATTCAAATATGAAGGGCTCACATTCGATGATCTGTCGCTGATCACACAATACGCCGATTTTCTCCCGGATGCGACATCGATTGAAACGAGGCTGACCTCGCGCATCACGATGAACGTCCCGTTTATCAGTGCCGCAATGGACACCGTAACGGAAGCTCCGATGGCGATCGCCATGGCCATGCTGGGTGGCATCGGTGTCATCCACAAGAACCTCTCTCCGGAAGCACAAGCCGACCAAGTCAGTCGCGTCAAGCACCATCTCAACGGCCTGATCCACAGTCCGGTCACCTTTCGCACGGGGCAGACCATTGCCGAAATCCTTGCGATTCGCGGGGAAAAGAAATACTCGTTCAGCGGTTTTCCGATTCTCGACGACCACAACCGCGTCGTGGGCGTTCTGAGCTCGAAGGATATTGCCTACGCCGAGGACATCCATAGCAAAGTCGAAGAGGTCATGACCCAAAACCTCATTACGGCCCCCGATGGAACGACGCTGGAAGAAGCTTATAAGCTCATGCGTCACCACAAGAAGGGCAAGCTTCCGCTTGTCGATAAGGAAGGTCGTCTCACGGGGCTCTATAGTTTCACCGACGTTCATAACCTCGTCGAAAACAACCAGCCCATGATCGACCGCGATTCGCAATATCGACTCCGCGTTGCTGCTGCCGTCAGTGGTGGCAACGACTACGAGCGTGTTGAAATGCTTGCCGAAGAGGATGTGGATGTCGTCGTTGTGGACAGTGCCCATGGCCACTCCAAGAGCGTCATGGATATGGTGTCTTGGATTGCCTCGCACTATCCGAATATCGATATCATCGCCGGCAATGTTGCCTCCGCCGATGGAGCCGTAGCGCTTCGTGACAGCGGCGCACATGCAGTCAAGGTCGGCATCGGGCCGGGATCCATCTGCACGACCCGCGTCGTCTGCGGTGTTGGCGTTCCGCAGATCACGGCAGTCTACCAGGCCGCCAAAGCACTTGAAGGTTCAATCCCCGTGATCTCCGACGGCGGTATCCGACACTCGGGTGATGTTCCCAAGGCACTCGTTGCCGGAGCAGAA
>JBBQIY010000085.1:0-7608 GCA_038325415.1 Kiritimatiellia bacterium | reverse complement strand
GGTAGCAAAGAGGTGAAGATCCATCTTCCCCCCTTCTTTTTCTAGCAACTCGTGGATTAAGATCGCGACGGAATATGGCTCTTCACCCCGGGCACAACCTGCGGACCAGATCCGCAACGACGAGTCAGCTCGGCCTACTTTTTCCCGGATTAGGGGCGGCAAGATCCGTCCGGCGATCAACTCGAACGTCAGAGAGTCTCGAAAGAACTGGCTTACATTGATGGTGAGGACATTAAGCAACCGATCCAACTCCTTTTCATCGCGTTGCAAGCAGACCAGATAATCGATAAAATCCTTGCTGCCGGTAGCCACCACCCGCTTGTCGATGCGACGCACCAGCATATCCGGGTGGTAGCCGGTAAAATCAAAACCGCGCTTTTCAATCAGATCGTTCAAAACAAGAGCAATCGCCGGTGCAGGATCCTTTGCATCCGTTGGCGCCTCGTCTGCTCCCGATTTGCTGTCCATTTTGTTTGCCATGGGCGATTCTCAACCCGTCATGCCGTAGTTGGTTGTGGATTTTCTTTGAGGAACGAGTCTGATTCCAAGAAAGCTTGGAAAATCACACCCAAATGTCGGAAAACACCCTGCCGCTAGACCGAGTGGGTGGGTGCGGATTCCGGAACTGGTGGCGGCTGATCGGGCGGAAGCGGCGGCGGTAGATCCGGCGGGAGTTCGCCACGTTCTTCAGGTGTACGAATACGGCCGTACTTGACAATATCTTCGGCGACCGAGCCCGAAACCGTTTCCTTCACGAGAAGCTCTGCCACAAGCTTCTCGACGGCATCCCGGTGCGAGTCAAGCATACCCCGAGCTTGTTCGTGGGCCTCGCGCAACATCCGCGTGACTTCCGCATCAATCATTTCAGCCGTCTTCTCGCTATAGTCCTGCGAACGATTCATTTCACGACCCAAAAACACGAGGTCATCATGATGACCGAACGTTCGAGGACCCATATTCTCACTCATGCCCCATTCACAGACCATTGAGCGCGCAATCTGCGTCGCCTGAGAAAGATCCTGTCTTGCGCCGGTGCAAATGTCCGCAAGGAATAGCTCCTCGGCAACGCGCCCACCCATGCTGATCACCAGAGCAGAAAGGAGATGCGATCGAGACATGCTGACCCGATCTTTTATCGGCAAGAACATCGTGCTACCGAGCGACATGCCTCTGGGGATAATCGTGACCTTGTGCAGGGGGTCGGCCTCCGGGCTGAGCACGGTGAGAATCGCATGGCCCGCCTCATGATAAGCGGTGAGCTTCTTCTGCTCGTCATCGACCTTGCGGCTGCGTTTCTCCTTGCCCCACATCACCTTGTCACGAGCTTCCTCGAGATCATCGAGATCCACGCTCTCCTTGCCGAGACGCGCTCCGATCAGTGCCGCCTCGTTAATGAGGTTCGCGAGATCGGCCCCGGAGAATCCAGGGGTTCCACGAGCAATGATCGTCAGGTCGACACCCGCTGAGAGTTTAATCTTGGCTGCATGAACCTTCAAAATATCGGCACGCCCCTCAAGCGTGGGCAGATCAATCACGATCTGGCGATCAAAGCGACCCGGACGCAAGAGAGCCGGGTCGAGCACGTCGGGACGGTTCGTCGCTGCGATGACCACGACACCATCGTTTGCCTCGAACCCATCCATCTCCACGAGTAGCGCATTGAGCGTCTGCTCGCGCTCATCGTGTCCGCCGCCAATGCCCGTAAAGCGGCTTCGGCCGACGGCATCAATTTCATCGATAAAGAGGAGACAAGGCGAATTTTTCTTTGCCTGTTCAAACATGTCGCGGACGCGTGACGCGCCGACGCCGACAAACATCTCAACAAAATCCGAGCCACTGATGCTGAAGAACGGCACGTCCGCCTCTCCCGCGATCGCCCTCGCAAGCAACGTCTTGCCAGTTCCAGGAGCACCGCAGAGCAAAACGCCCTTGGGCATCTTACCGCCGAGACGCTGGAACTTCTCTGGAGACTTGAGGTAATCAACAATCTCCTCAACTTCCTCCTTGGCTTCTTGAATGCCAGCAACCTCCTTGAATGTGACTTTACGTCCATCCCGCACAAGTTGCTTCGCACGGCTCTTGCCGAAAGACATTGCTCCTCCATTGGCCGCGCGCATCTGACGAACGAAAATAAAATAGATCACGCCAATCAAAAGCAACGTCGGGAAAATGTTGTAGAGAAAGAGCTTCGCATTGTCATTCTGACGCTTGTGCTTAACGCCAACGCCGTTGGCCACGAGCATCTTCTCTACCGGATCGGTCTCACCGACATTGACCTTCCAAAGCGACGGCACCTTGTCAACCAGTGCAGTTTGCTCAGGCGTGGCCGTTTCCGGAACCGTTGTCTCGCCCTTGACGTAGTTCATGCCCGCATCGTGGAAGATGACGACCTCCTTGACGAGGCCTGCACTGACGAGACCCACAAAATCGGGACTGTAGGCGATTTCCACGCTCTTGTCGCCACCGTTCATCCACAAGGCCGACACCACGCCAACCAGCAGGATGACCGTAAGCCACGCACCGACAAGGCGACCAGGAGGGGGCGAAGCCGCCTCCTTCACTTTGCCGTCCGCGTTACGTTCCGGCCTCGGTATCCTTGTCTTCTCTTCTTTCTCGTATTTTTCTTCTGGCATCGACTATTCTTCGGTTGTGCTGCCTGTCACAGCGGGTTTTCCAATGGCCTTCAGCTCTTTGACAAGTCGAGCTAACGCTTCTGGATTCTGTTCAAAATATTGCGCGGCTGCCGCTGATCCTTGCCCGATCTGATCCGCTCCGTAACTAAACCAAGAGCCTCGCTTAATAACAATGTTCTGCTTGATCCCGGCTTCTAACACGGAGCCTTCCCACCAGATGCCACGGTTGTAGAGAATATCAAATTCGGATTCGACAAACGGCGCCGCAACCTTGTTCTTAACGACCTTAACGCGGGTGCGGTTTCCAGTCATCACGCCTGCCGTATCCTTGATCGCGCCAATGCGCTGGATATTCAAACGCACGGACGCATAAAATTTGAGAGCACGACCGCCTGGCGTCGTCTCGGGGCTTCCAAACATGACACCGATTTTCTCACGGATTTGGTTCGTAAAAATGCAGAGGGTTTTTGTCTGCGCCAGCAGACCGGTCAACTTACGCATGGCCTGCGACATCAGGCGAGCCTGAAGTCCCATGTGGACATCGCCCATCGTCCCATCCAGTTCCGCTTTCGGTGTCAGTGCCGCGACCGAGTCAATAACAATGACGTCAATGGCTCCGCTGCGTGCCAGCGACTCGGTGATGTTGAGCGCCTCTTCACCCGAGGTGGGCTGCGCGACAAGAAGGTTATCAAGATCAACACCGATACGCTTCGCATAGCCGGGGTCGAGCGCATGCTCAACGTCGATAAAAGCCGCCATGCCACCCGCTTTCTGGGCATTGGCAATAACGTGGAGCGCCAGCGTTGTTTTTCCGGAAGATTCAGGGCCAAAAATCTCCACAATGCGTCCGCGGGGAAGGCCCCAGACACCCAATGCCATGTCTAAACTGAAGGATCCGGTCGGAATGACCTCGATATCCTTGTTCGCCTCGGTATCGCCGAGCTTCATGATGGCCCCTTCGCCAAAGTCCTTGCGAATCTGTGCAATCGCCGCATCAAGAGCAGAAATTCCCGCACTTGCCGTACTTACCGCTTCTGTTTTCTTTGCCATAATCTAAGTCCTTTCCTCGTCAAATGATCGAAAATTGCCTACCCTGTGTACTGTCATACAAAGTTTCGTTATTGTACCACACGAGGTAAGGCGCCCGCAAGCAAAAGCAAACCAAGAAAAAAAGACGAACCCTCTCGGATTCGCCTTTTTATAAACGTCATTCCTTCGGAATTAGTTTGTCTTGCGGCCCGTCGTACCGACCGTGCTTTCGCGTGCCTTCTCGTGCGGACGAAGGCTACGGCAGGTGGCGCCCGTCTGCCACATTTCGCTGCTTCCCATCTCGTCGAGCTGCTTGTCCAGCTTCTCCTTGTAGTCCGGCGTTCCGCAGTCGCGGAGCACTTCTTTGCACTCCTGACCGGTCACAACAGACTTGTAGAGCTTCTTGAAGACCGGCAGGTTGGCCTTCTTGAAAATCGGCCTCCATTTGAGAGCGCCGTGCTGAGCCGTTGCGGAGCAGTTCTTGTACATCCAATCCATGCCATTTTCGTCGACAAGGCGGATCAGGCTCTGTGTGAGCTCTTCGACTGTCTCGTTGAATGCTTCGCTGGGATCGTGACCATTCTCGCGGAGGGTCTCGTACTGGGCTTCCATGATGCCGGCCAGTGCGCCCATCAGCACACCACGCTCGCCGACGAGGTCAGAGGAAACTTCCTTCTTGAAAGTGGTCGGGAACAAGAATCCAGAGCCGACGGCGATACCGAGAGCCTTGCAACGCTCATCTGCATTGCCTGTGGCGTCCTGGAAGACGGCAATGCTGGAATTGATGCCAGCACCACTGAGGAAATTGCGGCGGACGTTGAGTCCAGAGCCCTTCGGGGCAACGAGGATCACGTCGACGTCTTTCGGCGGGACGATTCCGGTCTGCTTGCAGTACTCGATGGAGAAGCCGTGCGAGAAGTAAAGCGCCTTGCCCGCAGTGAGGTATTCCTTGACGGTCGGCCAAATAATGCGCTGTGCAGCGTCGGTCACCAGCATCTGGATTACGGTACCCTTGTCACAAGCCTCGGCGATCTCAAAGAGATCCTTGCCCAGCACCCAGCCATCCTTGATGGCGCGATCCCAGTCTTTTTTGAACTGCTTGGACTGACCAATGATCACATTGAAACCATTGTCGCGCATGTTGAGCGCCTGTGCAGGACCCTGCACACCATAACCGATAACCGCAATGGTTTCCTTTTTCAGAACCTTGCGTGCTTTCGCCAGGGAAAACTCTTTTCTCGTGACGACGGTTTCTGTGACACCGCCGAAGTTCATGGTAGCCATGATTATATCTCCTGATTGTCCGTAGGGGGGATTGGTTGCCTCACTAGGATTTGAACCTAGACAAACTGATTCAGAGTCAGTTGTGCTACCGTTACACGATGAGGCAGAAGTGAGTGCAAGAGTATAATGCAGGCACTTGAAAAAAATCAACTCTTTTTTGTAGCTTTTTTAATCTCGACCAATACCCTATAATACCGCGCATGCAAAAGACGAGAAAGACAATATTATCCATCACCACTGCGGCACTTTTTCTGGCACTCGCGGGATGCGCAAAGGATGTCGTGGAACCCCCTGCCCAGTGGCGGAACCTCCCCCCCGAGGCGGGTATCAAGATGTTTGCTTACACTGCAGAATTCGTGAAGATTTCACCGCGCGATTCCGGCACCATCAACGCGAGCCGGTCGTCGCGCTGGCTTGCACAGGAGATCCGCCGCATGGGCTTCACGCCACAAGCCGATACGTGGGTAGAGGATACCGCTTTCGGCAAGAAAACGTTTTGTAACATCTACGTCGATATCCCCGGCGAAACCCCAAATGTTGTGTTGTTCGGTTCGCACTATGACACGAAGGCGGGAATTTCCGACGATTTTCAAGGCGCCAACGATGGCGGGTCGAGCACGGGAATTTTATTGGGCTTGATCGACCATCTGGCCGAGACAAAGCCGCATCTCAAAAGCACCGTGCGCTTCGCTTTCTTCGACGGAGAAGAGGCGTTCGGAAACACGTACCGCGATGACGATGGCCTGCATGGGAGCAAACGAATGGCCGCGCATTTCACGCGAAACAGACTCAAGACCCCACTCGTGGCCGCTATCATCCTCGACATGGTCGGCGATCTCAACCAACGAATTGAAATTCCGCGCAACGTGACGCCCTGGTTGGCCAAAATCGCCATTCAAGAATCCAATGCCAATCCCAACGTCGCGCGTACAATGCTTGCCGATTCGGCGATTATTGATGACCACCTGCCGTTCATCATCAACCGATTCCCAGCCCTCGATCTCATCGATTTCGAATATGGATCGGCCGTAGGCAAGCATGACTATTGGCACAGCCCGCAAGACACCATCGATAAGATTAGCCCCGACTCGCTCTACAAGGCGGGTGCGCTTGCCCTTGCCATGCTTGCCAGAATCGAGGAGCTTTCAGTACTCCCACCCGAACTACAAGATTTATACGGCCCCGCAGACGCAGTCAAACGATGAGCTTTAAATCTTCATTCCTCAAGTTTGCCGACGCTTTAGCCGGACCCGTTGCGTGCGGGCTGCTCTCGCGTGCACAGAGAACTGCAGAGCATCGCCATGCCGACCAAGTCGAGGGGCCGATTCTGGTCATCCGCCCAGGCGGGATCGGCGACGGAATTATGCTTATTCCTACGCTACATGCCTTGCGAGAAGCACTGCCTGGGAGACGAATCGACATTCTCTGCGAGGCGCGAAACCAAGAAATATTCAAACTGGCTTTGCCTGACTGCAAAACGATTGCCTACGATAAGACACCGCTGGCGGCCTTACGGATGCTCCGTCGCGAGGGGTACGGAAGCGTCATCGATACCGAGCAGTTCCACAATTTCTCGGGGGTCATGGCCGCGTTGACAAAGGCACCCCTCCGGATCGGCTTCAAGATCAACACACATCGGCGCGGACTCTACACCCATCTCGTTAGCTACGACCTTGACGGCCTAGAAGACGTGCAGTTCGGTCGACTGCTTTCCGCCGCTCTTGGCAGAGAGGTCTCGCTGCCATCAAGATTTGGAATTATCGACACCGCGATTTTACCTGTTTTTCCTGAAAATTTGCTGCCCACCGGAAAATTCATCGCCTTGCATGCCGGCGGTAGCATTCCCTGTAAAAGAGCCCCTGTTAAGGCTCTCGCTGCCGCCTGCTATGCCGCTGAGTCGACGCTGGGACTCAAAACCGTCATCATCGGGGCGACCGCTGACTGCGATTACGCCGCCGAACTGGCATCCGAAATCGGCAACGGCGTCATCAATCGTTGCGGAAGACTTTCTCTAGCGCAGACGGCAGCGCTTTGCCGCAAGGCAACCGTGCTCCTCGGCCCCGACTCGGGGATCGCCCATTTGGCCGTTGCTGTTGGAACACCCGCCATCGTACTCTTTGGCCCCAGCGACCCTGCAAAGTGGGGACCTCCGGCTGGTTATGGAGAAACCATTCAGGTTCAACTCCCGTGCTCGCCTTGTTCTATTTTCGGGTACACCAAGCCCTGTCTTAATCATCAATGTATAACGGGTATTCAAACGCAACCGATCATCGAGGCTCTTACCAGAGCCGCTGCAAGAGGAAACGGTAAACCATGAAATCAGAAGAAAAAAAAAGCGAAGAGCTCTCATTCGAAAAAGCGGTATCGCGTCTTGAGGTGATCGTCAGAGAAATGGAATCAGGTAGTTCTGATCTAGATGCCATGGTGAAGCTTTTCGAAGAAGGACAGAAACTGGTCAAGCTCTGCACAGGGAAACTCTCCGCAATCGAGCGTAAGGTCGAAATCTTAACCAAGGGTGACGGCGGGAAAATCACGGCAGCGCCGTTTGAAGAGTAGCTGGAGACCCTAAAAAGTTCTGTCCACAAAACACTCAAAAGATCACAAAAGGCTGGGTTGCTGCTACGTGTCCTGGATTGGGAATAATTCACCAGAAGGGCAAGAA
>JBBQIY010000084.1:0-7725 GCA_038325415.1 Kiritimatiellia bacterium | reverse complement strand
TGGCCTGACTCCGGTGATCAAATTCATAATAGCCGAGGAAAACCCGCGTCTCAACGTCGCGATTAAAATCGAGAGGAAGCTTGACGCCGATTTCGGCATCGTACCCCTTCAACGGGTAGGTGTAGAACTCATATTTGTCATACATCCACGTCTGATCTAAATACGTTGACCAGTTTTCACGAAGCTGGTTATTTTCAGCATACTGCACGTAGTCCGTTTGGTAGTGTTGTTCCGCCAAGCTTTTCATTTCTTGGCTCCCAATAGATTCCTCCTCGCATTCCGGAAGGTAATAGTTGGCCCGCATGTCCACCCACTGGGTGAGTACTTCGCCGCCAAGGCCCAATTGATTGAAATGCGCGCCATCCTTTGTCCACCGCGAATCATAAAAAGTGCTGAGGCCGAGAATGCCGTCATTGGGCAGGCAACGCCTTCGCATCACGAGGCCAAGATTGAGTTCGTCTTCGCCCTCATCCGCCCACGCGCCCCGGAGATTAAGGAATAGTTTTCCGTCCCCACCCGCATACACATAAACCGGGAGCAACGCATCGAGGCGGCCTTCGAAATAATGCTCGCCCGCCCAAATGCCAGACGTAAGCAAAGCATATTCTTCATCGGGCTCGGCCACTTCGACCTCCGTTACAGGTTGCACGACGACAGGAACTGAAGCTCCAACGGCCGTCGGCTGTGCGGCTACGGGCTTGGCTACCTCAACGGCTGTAACCGGTTCAGCAGCGGGTGCCTCCTGTGAAAATGAATACGAAACCCAACAAGCCAACAGAAGAAAAGCAAAACTCTTTCTTTGGCGCTTCATGATCATCGTTGCGTTCATGCGACCTCCTCTTATAGTACGATTCGAGCTCCATCGGAACAGGTGATAATCCGGGTATCGCAACGTGCACCGTGCTTGTTCGCATAGACGTTGCGCAACGCAACCGAGGCCGCGTCTACATCAATTTTGTTGACCATGGCCACCACACTGCCACCGAAACCGCCGCCAGAAAGTCTCGCCCCCAACACACCCGGGATCGCTTGTGCACCATCAACGAGCGTATCAAGCTCTGGGCACGAGTTTTCAAAATACTTTCTCGAACTCTCATGGGATTCGAACATGAGCTGTCCAAAACCGCGAAGATTGTTGCTGCGCAGCATCTCAATACCCGAGAGGACGCGCTCGTTCTCGCCAATCGGATGAGCCGAGCGCCTCGCAACCACCTCCTCCATTTCGGTGCGATGCTTCAGCCACTCTTCCCACGAGACATCCCGAAGCGCAGAAACAGGGTGATCCAGTACCGCCGCAAAAAAAGCGGCAGCCTGCTCGCAACGCTGACGGCGCTCGTTATAAGCTCCGTCAACAAGGGCATGGCGCACATTGGTGTTGCACATCAAAAAGCAAACATCGTCGCCCAGTTTAACGGGCTTGACTTCGTTCGTGCGAAAATCGCTCCAAACAAGATTATCCTTCTTGCCGTTGATACTTGAAAGCTGGTCGAGAAGTCCACATTTCACGCCAGCGAAGTCGTGTTCCGCACGCTGCCCGATCCGAGCTAACTCCAGATGACTCATCTCGATGCCATAAAGCCTTGCAAAAGCAAGGCCAGCGGCCACTTCAAGCGCAGCCGAGCTGGAAAGCCCCGCGCCAAGCGGGATGTTGCCAAGGAACATGGCATCGAAGCCTTTCGTGGGCTTTCGCTTGGCATTGATTCCGGACAGCACACCCTTGACGTAGTTAGACCATATATGATCCTTCGTGGCCAACGGCTGATCGACTTTGAAAACCACTTCTTCCATGATATCGCCCGCGATGAGATGCGCCTCATCGTCAGATCGCGGGGCAATGGCGAAATACGTTCCGAAGTTGATGGCGGCCGACAGAACATAGCCTTCGTTGTAGTCGGTATGATTGCCGAGGATTTCAACACGGCCTGGCGCGTAAGCAACCACGTCTGGCTTGCGGCCAAACTTCTCTTGAAATTTTCTCAGCAGAACATCGTAAATATCTTGACATGCATTCATGATAAACCTTTTCAATATACGCGACAGCGTGAATTAGCCCCGGAGAATAGACAACAGCTCGTCACGACGGACTTGCATCATCGCCTGAGTCTTCGCCTCGAGGTTGAGCCGAATGAGCGGCTCGGTGTTTGAACAACGGACGTTGAACCACCAGTCATCGAATTCCACGCTCACGCCATCGAGCTCGAACATTCGGCCTTTGCAGCCGAAAGTCTTCTTGAGCGTGCTGATGACACGGTCTGCATCGTCTTTGCTCGACAACGTTGTATTGATCTCGCCACTCGCAAAATAGCGTTGAATCGGCTTGATCATTTCGGATAGGGACTGGTCGGATGCACTCACGATGTTCGCAAGCGCGAGGACGGCCATCGAAGAACTTTCGGCTGTGAAGTTCGCCTTGAAGTAATAGTGGCCGCTGAGCTCGCCCGCGAATACAGCATCCTTTTCGCGCATCTGGCTTTTGATAAACGCATGTCCAACGCGACTCTGCATCGGCTTGCCACCCGCCTCCTCGATAACTTCTTTTACCGCCCAGCTACTGCGCAAGTCGTAAAAGATCACGGCACCAGGATTGTGCTGCAGCACATTCTTGGCAATGAGCGCCGTCATCATGTCCATCGGAATGATTTCTCCGCACTCGTCCACGAATCCCGCACGATCTGCATCGCCATCGAAGGCAACACCAAAATCATAGCCACCCTTTTTCACTTCTGCGCGGAGCGCGTCTAACGTCTCCGTGTTGAGCGGATTTGCTTCGTGATTCGGGAAGGTCCCATCGGGTTCGGCGAAGAGCGCGGTGATCTCCAGCGGAAGACCGTCGAAGGCCTTCGCCTCCCATATTCCCATTGCATTCGCATAGTCGATGGCAATTTTGAGCGGACGCTTGATCTCGGCAGTTTTGCAAATATAGTCGGCATACCGTGTCGATATATCGTAACTTGTAATCGAACCGCGGCACGCAGGAACAGGGGCAAAAATCCCCTCTCGCGCGATCTTCTCGATATCCGCGATACCCGTCGCACCGCTGATTGGCACAGCCTGTGCCCGCGTGAGTTTAAATCCGTTGTACTCGGCTGGGTTATGCGAAGCCGTGATCATCACCCCAGCATCACACCCGAGCGTTCCGTTTGCGTAGTACAACATCGGCGTCGAACACTCACCAATATCGACGACATTAGCACCCTGGAACGTCATGCCATCCGCCAACGCCTTGAACAGCGGTACCGAGTGCGGACGAATGTCGCGCCCCACCGCCACCCTGCTACAATTCAGAAACGTCACGAGTGCTCGCCCGATCTTGTAGGCAAGCTCCTCTGTCAATTCTGTTCCGTAAATTCCTCGAATATCGTAAGCCTTGAAAACACTGGACATCGATCGCTCCTGACTCATTTATTAAACGGTGCTATCATAGCGAAAGACAGGGCTTTTAACAAGTTTAATCTATGAAGTATCAAACATTATCGTTGATTATTCATGCTAAATTACAGTATAATTCAAATCTGATTTTTTACCTCAAAAGGCGAAGTCTATCGGTAGTCAACCCTCTAAACCTGTACAGCAACCTTGCGGCAGGAGCAACAAATGCAAAAAAATGACAAGCAGTTCAATTTAGCAATCGTCGGCCTAGGCGGAATGGGCAACTGGCATCGTGAAACGATCATGCGCATCGATAACCTGCAGGTGTGTGGTTCCTTCGACATCAAGCCGAACCGCCAGCAGTTCGCCAAGGACAATGGCATCAAAGCCTACGAAAGTTTCGAGGCGCTTCTAGCCGATCCAATCGTGGACATCGTACTCTGCTCAACACCCAACGACCTCCATCGGGACATCGTCATTCAAGCACTTCATGCAGGCAAAAACGTCGTTTGTGAAAAGCCCGTGACCTTATCCTCCACCGATCTTCAGGCCATGATCAATGCCGCCACGGAAACGGGAAAACTCTTTGTGGTACACCAGAATCGCCGCTGGGATGAAGACTATCTCACGATGAAGAACATCTTCGACAAGCAGCTTCTCGGCGAAGTCTTCCGTATCGAATCCCGTGTCCATGGCTCGCGCGGAATCCCGGGTGACTGGCGGCAGGAGAAGGAGCGCGGCGGTGGCATGGTGCTTGACTGGGGCGTTCACACGCTCGACCAAATGCTCCTGCTCGTTCCAGGAAAAATCAAAAAGGTTTACGCAACACTTTCCCATGTCACCAACGAACTTGTCGATGACGGCTTCTTCGCAGAACTGACGTTCGAAAGCGGACTTAAGGCCATCCTCGAAGTCGGCACGAGCAATTTCATCACCCTACCCCGCTGGTACATGTTGGGCCGCGACGGCACGGCTAACATCCCCTACTGGAGCCTCAAGGGCGAAATGTTTCGCATCACCGATTGGAGCAAGAACGACGCGGTTCCCATTCGTACGGCCGCAGGCCTCACCAAGACCATGGCACCACGCACGAACGAAACCATCAAAACACAGCCGCTCGAAATCATCCATAGCGACATCCGAGATTTCTACCGCAACGTCATGGCAACCCTCGAAGGTAAAGCCAAAATCCTCGTCCCGAATGATCAAGTCATGCGCGTCGTGAAGCTGATGGAAGCGATTTTCGATTCCGCCGAAAAGCAACAAGTCGTCGACTTCGAATAATTGACCCATGGCCATGGGTCAATGGTCATTAGTTAATGGTCATTAGTCAATGGTCATTAGTTAATGGTCAGTAGTCAATGGTCAGTAGTCAACGGTCAATGGTCAGTAGTCAACGGTCAGTAGTCAACGGTCTTTCGTAATCGTAATCGTAATTCGTAATCGCAATTTACCGACGTGGCTTTGCCGCGTCGGTAACGTCGGTTAAACCTCCACGCACCAGCCATGGAAATCGGGCTTTTCTGCATATTGGATGCGCTGCACGGCATCAAAGAGCTTTTGGACTACAGGGCCGCAGGTATCAGGAGAACCGATGGTGATGACCGTCTCGCCATGCGTAATTTCATACACCGGCGTGACCACGACCGCCGTGCCACAGGCCGCAATTTCGGAGAAGGTCGAAAGTTCCTCAACGGGAATCGGCCGCGTCTCCACCTTCATCCCTAAATCAGCCGCCAGTTGCTTAAGCGTATCGTTGGTCACGCTGGGTAGTACAGAATGCGAATCCGGCGTCACATACGTGCCATCCGGTTTAATGCCGAGAAAATTCGAGGTCGCGAACTCTTCCACGTACCGATGCTCCTTCGCATCAAGGTAAAGCTCAACGGGATAGCCAGCCTTCTTCGCCTTCTCATGCGCATAAAGACTCGCTGCATAATTGCCAGCCACTTTGACGTCGCCCATCCCGAGCGGTGCCGCACGGTCAAATTCATCGATGATGATGGACTTCACTGGCTTCAAGCCGCCTTTGTAGTAGGCTCCAACGGGAATGACGAGAATTAAGAAGGTATACTCTTTGGCCGGCGCCACGCCGATCTGCATGCCAGAGCCAATGAGAAGCGGCCGAATGTAAAGCGATCCACCCGAACCGTAGGGCGGAACGTATTCTTCGTTCGCTTTGACAACCCGCTTCACGGCATCCACGAACATGTTCACGGGAACCTGCGCCATGCACGTGCGACCTGCTGTCCTGTACATGCGCTTTGCATTTTCCTCAGGACGAAAAGCGCGGATCTTACCATCCTTACAACGAAACGCCTTCATGCCCTCGAATGCAGCCTGGCCGTAGTGGAGACATGAGGCCGCGATATGCATCTTCAGATACGGTTCTTTAACGAGCGTTCCTGAATCCCACACGCCGTCACGCCACACGTATTCGATGTGGCAAGCCGTGTCCATATAAGCGAAACCAAGATTCTTCCAATCGATGTTCAACATACTCATCCCCTCTTCTACTCAATCATCTTCTCATTCACAAAACAAAACCATTGCAATACTGCTCTTTTTGTGGTGTTTTTGCAATGTTTTTATAATGCTTCGCTACTTCTTGTACCAATCGGATGTAATGTCAAGATGGTTGATCTTGTAGTGCATCACGCGCGGTGAAATGCCGAGATCTCGCGCCGCAGCGGACATGTTTCCGTTTTCACGCTTGAGCGCTTCCACGATGAGTTCGCGCTCAAAGGAGCTAACCAGCGTATTGAACGAGGCCTTGTCATCGGGAAGCAGATTGGTTCCAGAATCTTTGCCGATCTGCAACGAAGGTGGCAGGTTGTAGCCATGAATACAGTCATCCGCCGCCGTAAGAATGGCGCGCTCGATGCAATTTTCAAGTTCACGCACATTGCCGGGCCAATGATACGCCATGAGCATGTTAATCGCAGGCGTGGAAATTCGCTTAATGGCTTTACCATATCGGAGATTGTGTTTAGCAATAAAATGCTCGGACAACGGAATGATATCGCACCGGCGCTTGCAAAGATCTGGCAGCGTAATGGGAAAGATGTTCAAGCGATAGTACAAATCCTCGCGGAACTTTCCTTCGGCAATCAGCTTTTCAAGATCGCGACTCGTAGCCGCAATAATCCTCACGTCCGCCTTCAGCTCTTCGTTGCTACCCACGCGCGAAAAGGTTCGCTCCTGGATGAAGCGGAGCAACTTGACCTGAATCGGTGCCGTGATGTCGCCGATTTCATCCAGAAAAAGGGTGCCGCCATCTGCCGCTTCCGCCCGCCCAATACGACGACCAACAGCACCCGTAAAGGATCCCTTCTCGTGCCCGAAAATTTCACTCTCGACAAGGTTTTCAGGAAGCGCAGCACAATTGAGCGTCACAAAAGGCTTGTCGGCGCGTGAACTAAGACGTCGAATCGCACTCGCCACCAGTTCTTTTCCGGTTCCCGAACTACCCCGGATGAGCACGGTGGCATTGCTGGGCGCAACCTGCCGCGTGAGGGCATACACCTGTTGCATTTCGCTGCTCGTGCCAATGATTTCATCAATCGGATTTTCACCGCCTGTTAGCGCTTTGCGAAGTCTACGGTTCTCACCCAGAAGACTCTCCCGCTCCTCGTGCTCTTGCCGGCGAATCTGAACGGCCTCGGCGGTGAGGCTACCAATAATCTCCAGAAGCACCATGTCCGATTCGAGGTCGGTTGCCTCTGAGGCGACTCGTTCAATGCTCAGAGTGCCGATGACGCGCTCGTAACGCAAAATCGGAATGCAAATAAAAGAAAAATGTTCGCCGGGTTTATGCGACCCCGTGCGATTCAAAAACCGTGGATCGCAACTGGTGTCGTTGACGACCTCAGCCTTTCCCGTCATGGCCACCATACCGGTAATGCCTTCACCAATTCGGTAGCGTCCACGGAGCTTCTCTTTTTCTTCAAGCCCCTGCGAGGCCTCGATCCGAAGTTCATCACCCTGTTTCAAGGTGAAGACGCTACGTACCATGCCCATTTCTCGGTTGAGCAGACTGAGTACCTTTTCCAGCAAACCACCAATATCCCGCTCTACTACGACGGTTCTACTGATCTCCTGAATTAAGGATATGATTCGCTTTTCCTCTGCCTGCATTAATTGTGTTCCTGTTGCTCTGGACTGATCGACTATATTAACGCAACGACATATCCTAGAGCAAGGTGGAAATGGGTGCGCGTCAAAATAGGGGTGTGCGTCAACATAGTTTGACGCCCACAGGAGTCAGAAGACAGGAGACAGGAGTCAGAAGTTGGAAATCAAGCACTTACGCGAAGTTAGACAAAATAATTCATGTCCCTGTTCTTGCGAAACCAT